>NZ_JACJEZ010000169.1:0-496 GCF_014164365.1 Pseudoalteromonas sp. SG43-6 | reverse complement strand
AAGTATAAAAATTGCCCTTTTACGCTCGTTGGTAAATAGGTGATATCCCAAGTGTATACTTCATTTGCACGTACTGCCTTCAATGCTCTTGGCTTTTTCATCGGCTTAGCTGGCTTTACTTTTTCTCTATGCGTTAATAAGTTATGTGCCTTCATGACACGATAAAATGAACTTTCAGACGCTATCCATATACCGTTATCAAGCAGCTTGGGGACTATTTTACTGGCCGGTAAATGCCCATACTCAGTTGAGTTAACCGTATTAATAATACGCTGCCGCTCTAACTCTGTGAGACGGTTTGGCGGCCGTTTTTTCGTACTCGTTCGCTTGTCAGTCATATCGTCTGCTTCAATCCACCGCTGAACGGTTCTTACCGTCAGCCCAAGTAACTCACATGCTTTTTCTTTCCTTGCCCCTGAATCCTGCGCGTTTGTAATAAGCGTTATTAATTCATGTCGCTCAGCCTGTGTTGTTAATCGTCCTCGTTGAAACCCCA
>NZ_JACJEZ010000168.1:0-497 GCF_014164365.1 Pseudoalteromonas sp. SG43-6 | reverse complement strand
GCTTTTGTTGTTGATGCCAGCGTCACCGATGCCGCCGGCAATACCGCTAGCGACACAGAAAATGGCGGAGTGATCGATACTCTTGCGCCAACCTTTGATATTGATCCGTTGGCTGCGACGAACGACAGCACCCCAACCATCACCGGTAGCAGTGATGAAATTGGCGGGCTGGTGAGCATTACGGTCACCGATGCCAATGGCGATATACAAACCTTAACTGCCACTGTGTTGGCTGATGGCAGTTGGTCGGTGGATGTACCGACCCCGCTTGCAGAAGGCGCTTTTGTTGTTGATGCCAGCGTCACCGATGCCGCCGGCAATACCGCTAGCGACACAGAAAATGGCGGAGTGATCGATACTCTTGCGCCAACCTTTGATATTGATCCGTTGGCTGCGACGAACGACAGCACCCCAACCATCACCGGTAGCAGTGATGAAATTGGCGGGCTGGTGAGCATTACGGTCACCGATGCCAATGGCGATATACAAACCTTAAC
>NZ_JACJEZ010000167.1:0-521 GCF_014164365.1 Pseudoalteromonas sp. SG43-6 | reverse complement strand
TCTAAGGCTAAATACTCCCAACTGACCGATAGTGAACCAGTACCGTGAGGGAAAGGCGAAAAGAACCCCTGTGAGGGGAGTGAAATAGAACCTGAAACCGTGTACGTACAAGCAGTAGGAGCCCATCACCAAATTCCTTTTGATTGGCAAATGGAATTGTATCGATGGAAAATAAAAAATGTTAAAAATAACAGGGTTAACTATTTTACTTACACTTTCATTTAGTTCTACAGCACAAGAAAATAAATTTGATTCAAAGAATTCACTAGTTGATTCAAATTCAAAGGTTGTGTTGAGTACAAAATGTACACCATGGTGGAATCCATTAATCAAGTGTAAGAAAAGTCACTAGTTATTTATGAGAGGCTAAGCCTCTCATTTTAGAGGCATTTGGGATGGGTGACTGCGTACCTTTTGTATAATGGGTCAGCGACTTATATTTTGTAGCGAGGTTAACCGATTAGGGTAGCCGTAGGGAAACCGAGTCTTAACTGGGCGATTAGTTGCAAGGTATAGACCCG
>NZ_JACJEZ010000166.1:0-524 GCF_014164365.1 Pseudoalteromonas sp. SG43-6 | reverse complement strand
CCAGCATATGTGGGGCTATAGCTCAGCTGGGAGAGCGCCTGCCTTGCACGCAGGAGGTCAGCAGTTCGATCCTGCTTAGCTCCACCACTTACTTCTTAAAAATAAATATTCTTTTATCGGGCAGCATAATCGCCTGAGAATAGAGTGTGTTTAATTTTGAGAGGTTTTTGTATCTCTTGCTCTTTAAAAATTTGGAAAAGCTGATAATAAAATTCGTATGAATACAGTGTATTTGTACAGAGTTTTCAAAAGTAAAAAAGAATGATAGCAGTATCATTCAGTGCCATTTAATGAACGTTTCGTTTGTTGATTGGTATCTACTTTAGTATTCAATATTAACTTCTGGCGAAGTTAAACTGTCACTAACGTATGACTAAACTTTACTGTTTAGTATTGCGAAAGCAAGACCCGTTTGGGTTGTATGGTTAAGTGACTAAGCGTACACGGTGGATGCCTTGGCAGTTGGAGGCGATGAAGGACGTATTAACTTGCGATAAGCC
Source organism: Pseudoalteromonas sp. SG43-6 (assembly GCF_014164365.1). NCBI lineage: Bacteria > Pseudomonadati > Pseudomonadota > Gammaproteobacteria > Alteromonadales > Pseudoalteromonadaceae > Pseudoalteromonas > Pseudoalteromonas sp. SG43-6. The sequence continues at coordinate 24 of NZ_JACJEZ010000166.1, read as the reverse complement.
TAGTCAAGCTAGTAAAAAGCACTT
>NZ_JACJEZ010000165.1:0-527 GCF_014164365.1 Pseudoalteromonas sp. SG43-6 | reverse complement strand
AAGTGCTTTTTACTAGCTTGACTAGGCTTATCGCAAGTTAATACGTCCTTCATCGCCTCCAACTGCCAAGGCATCCACCGTGTACGCTTAGTCACTTAACCATACAACCCAAACGGGTCTTGCTTGGTCTTTGTTACTTATGCTGCCTTGCTATCAATTTTTGCTTGGTTACATAACACGTTATGCGCCCAGCGACAAAAATATCAGCGGCGTTGCCTAAGCATCAAATCCACGTCGCAATACTAAACAATAAAGTTTAATCATACGTTAGTGACAGTTTAACTTCGCCAGAAGTTAATATTGAATACTAAAGTAGATACCAATTAATCCGAAGATTAAATTGGCACTGAATGATACTGCTATCATTCTTTTTTACTTTTGAAAACTCTGTACAAATAACAGTGTTATTCATACGAATTTTATTATCAGCTTTTCCAAATTTTTAAAGAGCATATTAATTAGTGAACTCAAAGAGCAAACTAACTAACAATCATCTGTGTGGACACTACGAACAAATAAGTTCTAAA
>NZ_JACJEZ010000164.1:0-539 GCF_014164365.1 Pseudoalteromonas sp. SG43-6 | reverse complement strand
AGCACGGTTTGGACAACAAAATCAAACAACACGCTTATGGGCTGAAACAGGCTCTAGGCCTCGCGCAACAAAACAACAGCAGTTTGAGTATGGATACTTATTTGGTGCAGTGTGCCCAAGTAATGATAAAACAGAAGCGCTGATCAGCCCTATCGTCAATAAAGACGTCATGACACAACACATGGAATTAAATCCACTAGAGCAAGTATGGAGTTGGATACGGCAACACTGTCTATCTAATCGTGTTTCTAGTGGTTATAAAGAAATAGTCGAACAGGTATTACAAGCGTGGAATAAATCCATCTCAGTCCCTAATACGGTAAAAGCATATGCTCTAGAGACTAGATCAAATTGACTTAATCTTTATGCAGATTACCTTTCACCTCGAACCTTCTTTTTACTTTATGCCAGACGTAAAAAAGCCCGACTATTGCTAGTCGGGCTTTCTCAATTTGGAGCCTGGCAATGTCCTACTTTCACATAGCAAATGCTACACTATCATCGGCGCTGTTTCGTTTCACTACTGAGTTCGGCATGGG
>NZ_JACJEZ010000163.1:0-550 GCF_014164365.1 Pseudoalteromonas sp. SG43-6 | reverse complement strand
AAGACCCGTTTGGGTTGTATGGTTAAGTGACTAAGCGTACACGGTGGATGCCTTGGCAGTTGGAGGCGATGAAGGACGTATTAACTTGCGATAAGCCTAGTCAAGCTAGTAAAAAGCACTTGAGACTAGGATTTCCGAATGGGGAAACCCACCTGCTTGCAGGTATCGTTAACTGAATACATAGGTTAACGAGGCGAACGCGGAGAACTGAAACATCTAAGTACCCGTAGGAAAAGAAATCAACCGAGATTCCGAAAGTAGCGGCGAGCGAAATCGGAACAGCCCTTAAGCTTAATTGGTGTTAATGGAAGGCTCTGGAAAGTGCCACGATACAGGGTGATAGTCCCGTACATGAAAATCCCTTTTAAGTGAAATCGAGTAGGTCGGAGCACGTGAAACTTTGACTGAATATAGGTGGACCATCATCTAAGGCTAAATACTCCCAACTGACCGATAGTGAACCAGTACCGTGAGGGAAAGGCGAAAAGAACCCCTGTGAGGGGAGTGAAATAGAACCTGAAACCGTGTACGTACAAGCAGTAGGAGCCCA
>NZ_JACJEZ010000162.1:0-553 GCF_014164365.1 Pseudoalteromonas sp. SG43-6 | reverse complement strand
TGAATCCGCAGCTTCGGTGCATAGTTTAGCCCCGTTACATCTTCCGCGCAGACCGACTCGACCAGTGAGCTATTACGCTTTCTTTAAAGGATGGCTGCTTCTAAGCCAACCTCCTGGCTGTCTGGGCCTTTCCACATCGTTTCCCACTTAACTATGACTTTGGGACCTTAGCTGGCGGTCTGGGTTGTTTCCCTCTTCACGACGGACGTTAGCACCCGCCGTGTGTCTCCCGGATATTACTTTACGGTATTCGGAGTTTGCAAAGGGTTGGTAAGTCGGGATGACCCCCTAGCCTTAACAGTGCTCTACCCCCGTAAGTATTCGTCCGAGGCTCTACCTAAATAGATTTCGGGGAGAACCAGCTATCTCCCGGTTTGATTAGCCTTTCACTCCTAGCCACAGGTCATCCCCTAACTTTTCAACGTTAGTGGGTTCGGTCCTCCAGTTGATGTTACTCAACCTTCAACCTGCCCATGGCTAGATCACCGGGTTTCGGGTCTATACCTTGCAACTAATCGCCCAGTTAAGACTCGGTTTCCCTACGGCTACCCTA
>NZ_JACJEZ010000161.1:0-555 GCF_014164365.1 Pseudoalteromonas sp. SG43-6 | reverse complement strand
TAAAAATGGTTTTGTAGGCGAGTAGCTTGCTACCGCGAAAGATTTACTCAGTGCTCGGTGATAAAATTGGTTTTCGTAGGAGCCGGCTTTGGCCCTAAAAGAATAAATATTCACCACAGAGAACACCGAAATCACAGAGGAAGGGATAATAAGTTAACCTAAGGGTTGCATAAATGTTTTCTCGGTGTTGCGAAGCATCTCTGCGCTCTCGGTGGTAAAAACAGTTTTATAGGCGAGTGGCTTGCTACCGCGAAAGATTTACTCAGTGCTCGGTGATAAAAATGGTTTTCGTGTGAGCCGGCTTTAGCCCGAAAAGAATAAAGATTCACCACAGAGAATACCGAGATCACAGAGGAAGGGATAATAAGTTAACCTAAGGGTTGCATAAATGTTTTCTCGGTGTTGCGAAGCATCTCTGCGCTCTCGGTGGTAAAAATGGTTTTGTAGGCGAGTAGCTTGCTACCGCGAAAGATTTACTCAGTGCTCGGTGATAAAATTGGTTTTCGTAGGAGCCGGCTTTGGCCCTAAAAGAATAAATATTCACCACAGAGAACA
>NZ_JACJEZ010000160.1:0-556 GCF_014164365.1 Pseudoalteromonas sp. SG43-6 | reverse complement strand
TTAGCTCTGTTGTTTTTAAGCGATTCATAAGATCACAAAACACCATGAATGTTCCCTCGCTTCCCACATTTTTTAATACTATTAGTTCATTGATATATAAAGGCTAATTCTGGGGATACTTTAGCGTAAATACGCTTTCTGGAATAATCCTACGCCTGTCAGAGCCATCCATGCGCGCTGAAAACAACGTTTCTATACCTATCCACTCAACCTCAGCTCTAAATAAAATACGCGGAGTTGAAAACGTTTCTTCATCGCCATACACCTCATTGCGCACCTCTTTAGGCCATTCAGAGTGGTATGTGTGGCGATACGCCATTTTATCTTTACTAAATCGGCTGGGCTGCTCTTCAACAGCTTGTTTAGCAGGTGGAGCAGGCTCCTCACCACAGCCAGTTAATAGCAATGTAGCGACACTTAGTAACATTATGACTGCACGGCGTGAAAATGACTTAGTTAACAGCGGCGTTATTGGTGATTTTTTTACTGAAATTAATGACATCAATAGTCCTTGATTGTACGGTGTAAATTGGTCGTAGAGGCAGCAATGCGAAGC
>NZ_JACJEZ010000015.1:0-90970 GCF_014164365.1 Pseudoalteromonas sp. SG43-6 | reverse complement strand
GTTGCGATTGATGGTAAGCGATTGAAAGGTTCATTTAATCAGTCAGATAGGCGCGATGCACTTTATATGGTCAGTGCATTTGCGTGCGAAAATGGTGTTGTTTTGGCGCAATGCCCTGTTGATAAAAAGTCGAATGAAATAACAGCGTTACCAGAGCTTCTTGAATTACTGGAGATAAAAGGCTGCTTAGTCACGATTGACGCGATGGGGTGTCAAAAATCAATTGCAGAGACAATAGTGGATAAACAAGCCGATTACCTACTTGCAGTAAAAGCGAACCATAAAGGACTGCTGTCACAAATAGAGAATGCTTTATTACCTGAGGTCACACGACAAGCGTCCGAAGGAGTTTTGTTTAATGAAGCCGATTATCATAAAAACAGAGAAGAATTCAGGTGTTGTGCTGTTAGTCATAACGTAAGTGATTTATCAGAAACGAGCAATTGGAAAGATGCCAAAACAGTGGGAGTTATTGTTTCTTATAGGAAAGAAAAAAACAAAGTAAGCAATGAGTTATGCTATAGATACTACATCAGTTCAGCATATTTATCGGCGGAAGAACTCGCAAGATCCGCACGGCAACATTGGCAAATAGAGAATGGATTACATTGGCGTTTAGATGTCGGATTTAAAGAAGATGATTGCCGAATTAGGCGTGAAGGTGCAGCACCTGTATTTGCGGGGCTGAGACACATCGCATTTAATCAGCTAAAAGCAGAAACAAGCTTTAATAAAGGCATGCCCGCAAAACAGAAAAAAGCTATGCGCAGTACAGGTTACCTTGAAAAGGTATTGAAATCATAGGCTTTTTTCATGCTCTTGCCCTGACGAAGCTCCTGTAAGCGATGCTCAAGCAAATACTGAACCTTCTGTATCAGAGTAAATTGAAAGCGCGGTTTATACTGCGCTTTATTTTTGCAGCTAATTTATACTTATTTAAAGTTTATTTAAACGATAAAAGCCCGACATTTTTATAATGCCGAGCTTTGGACTTTATTAAGGTTTCCATGAAACGTTATATGTAAAGTGACAACTCTTTACTTTTCGGTTGTCTTTGTTTTCTCTTTACGTATTTTTCGCTTTTCTTTTAACGTCATTTTTGCTGGTTTTTTAGCTTTTTCTTTACTCATTATAAATAACTCCAATTAAATATATAAAAATTAATAAATAAAAATTGAAATGATTTACTCTATATAATTCTCCTTACTATTAATTGCTAATATTTGCCAAGAGTGAAAACATCCATATTCTTTACACTCAAAAATGTGACCTATTTTATGTCCTAAAAGATCAGTACCTATAGAAGAGTGTAATGACACAACATTATTACATAGCCCCTTTTCTGCAGCCGGAACTAAGCTTATACGGCGTTTATAACCCGTATCAGTATGCTGGATGACTACGGTACAGCCAATTTGTACATGTGGGCTAAACTTTGACCAAGGTCGTTGTGAATACTCTATTTTTTGCAACACATGCGCGAGTTTCAGCGGATGTAAAAATGCTGAACTTTGGCTTAAATAGTTTTTATACTTATAAAAAGCAGGGGTTTTGTACCCGAACAGAAAAGCAAACACGGACTAAATCTCCACGAAAACTGAACCGAACTTAAATTTAAAATAATACAGTGAGACTGCCGAGTGTAAGAGTTACACTCGGCTTAAATGTCGAAGGTGAGATTTGTTTTTTGTGGATGAGATATTAATATAAACATGATGTTCCTCTTATTTAAAGTAATCATACCTCATAAAAATATTATATCAATGGTGTTTTATAATTTAAAAATAAAGATATTAATTTAAATTTACTAGTGTGCGTTAATTCCATGTTTTTTTGTGCGTAGCGTGCGTTTTGATACTAAATAATATGCCACAGGAACAAAGTAAAATGACAACACAGTGGTTAATACAGTACCACCTGCGATAGCGACGGCAAACGGAGGCCAAAAACCTCCGCCGGCGAGTATGAGTGGTAAAAAGCCACCAACGGTGGTGATGGTAGTGGAGCTGATATGGCGTGAGCAAGTCATCACAGCGGCAACGATTTTGTTTTTATCAGTGAGGGCTTGCAGTGAATTTAACTCTGATAAAATGACAATGGCGGCATTTATGGCCAGTCCCATTAAGCCCAATAAACCAATGATCACAGTAAAACCAAACGGGTAGCCAGCAATAAATACACTGAGCAAGCCCAGCATTGCAGCTTGCAGGGCGTTTATTAAGATTAGCCCTGTGGTGGTAAATGAATTAAATGACATCACCAGTACGGTGATCAATAACACGACAATAATCCCCACTTGGCCAAGCAATTTACTAACCGCTTCGTTGCGTTTTTGCGACTCACCACCGAGCTCTAATCTGTAGCCATGGGGTAATACAAAGCCTGATTGTGCAATGGTGGCGGTCACTTCATTCAGTACGGTTTGCGGTAATACGCCAGTTGCTAAATAAGCTTCGATAATATTAACACGTTCACCGTCACGGCGAGCGATAGAGCCACGAGAAGGGCTCAGTGTTGCACTGGCAAATGATTCAATCACTAGCGGTTGTGCAGTATCTATTTGGTTTGAACTAGCTGGCGTATTTAACTGCGTACTAAATAGCGAGCTAATATCATCTCGGTGCTTATCTGCAACTCTAACGCGTACGGGAACGGTTTCGGTATTATCAATAATACTGCCGACCACGACACCATTGAACTGGTTTTGTAGTTGGGTTGCCATGTTACTTAGGCTTAATCCTGCATGAGTCAGCGCTGCTTCATCGGTGTTTAACCATAGTTTAGGCGAGCCCGACAATAAGGTTGGACGGGTGTGGGTTATATCGTTATGAGCAATGAGCTGCGTGCGTAATTGTTGGCCCAGTTCAGAGAGAGTATCTAGGCTTGGGCCATAAATACGCATTTCAATTGGTGCATTGAATGGTGGACCTTGCTCAAGCTTTCTGACTAAAGTTTGTGCGTTTGGAAATGCTTTATCAAGTTGTATTTGCAAGCTTTTTATTAACTCGTTGGCACGTTTAAAGTCGGTTACTTTTACCATCGCTTGCGCATAGTTATTGGCGCCGCGATTACGCTGGAGCATATTATAGTAAAAGCTTGGGAAATTAGTTCCGATCATCCAATCGAGCTTTTCAATGCCTTCAGATTGCCGAATTAGTTGATCCATTTTCTCTATGGCTTGTCGAGTTGATGTAATACTCACATGAGGGGCAAAATGCACTTCAATTTGAAACATATCGCGATCTGAGGGCGGGAAAAACTGCTCGGTGAGTTGTCCTGCCCCAAAAAAACCGGCAACAGGGAGTATAAAGACCAGTAGTAAAGTGAGTATTGGTTTTTCTAGGCTACGTTTTAACGTTGCTTCAAAGCGTTTACTGAGTTTAGGTGTGCGTATACCTTGATAAAAGATACCAGTACGCTGTTCGTTATTGATAAATTGCCCTGCAAATACCACCACTAAAGAGTGTGAAATCAGGTATGAACCAATTAAGGCAAAAATAACACTTAAGGCAATACCGCCAATAAACTCTCCTGCAGCACCTGGCATCAACACAATCGGTGCAAACGCTAAAATAGTTGTTAGAGTTGAGCCAAGCAGTGGAAGCCAAAAATGTGCCACGGCTTTTTCTACTGCGGCTAAAGCTGTTAGGCCTTGTTGGCGAAAGCGCTGAACAGCATCGGTGATGACAATGGCGTTATCAACCATAATGCCCAGGGCCACGACTAAACCGGTAACCGACATTTGATGAATAGGTAAGCCATAGAGCTGCATACTTACTAACGTAAACAATACGGTTAAAGGTAACGCGGTGCCGACAACTAGAGCAGCTTTAAAACCTAAAGTGATAAATAGTACCACTAGAATAAGCACAAACCCCACGGTAATATTGCTGAGTAAATCGGATAAACGAGTTTGGGTATAACCGCGTTGATCAAAAATATCTTGGAGTAAAATTTGGCTTGGTAAGTCTTGGCTAAAGTTATCGATGGCGACATCAACACGCTTAGAAAAAGTATCGATACGCAAGTTTGGTAACATGCGGATCGCAATATAAATACCGGGTTTTCCATCAATTAATGCAATTTCGTTCACGGGGGTTTTTACTGAGCGAGTAATTTGGGCTACATCAGAGAGTTGATATTGCCCTGCATTTTGATTACTACTTAGTGGAATTGCGCCAATGCGAGCAATCGAGTCAAACGCACCGGTCACTTCAATTTGCATTTGCGATTTGTCATTTGTAAGGGTACCAGCGGCTACTTTTGCATCTGCACCTTGAATAGCTGCATGAATATGCGCTAAAGGAATACCAGCTAAACTGGCTTTTTGTTGATCAACCGCAACTAAAATTTCCTCATCAACTTGGCCAAAAAAATGCACCAACTCCACACCTGAAACATTACGTAATTGATTTTGCAGTTCTTTTGCATAGCGATTAACCGTTGCTAATGTGGTTATATCGTCATTGGCGTTAAGCGATAAGATACGAGTATAAGCATAGCCACGCTCGTCATCCAGTAGCGGTGATGAAGCATTTACTGGCAACTGGTTGTTGACATCACCTAATAAATCACGCATTCGCGACCAAATGGGTTTAACGTTCGTGACTTCGTCTTTTAGCTCAATGGTGATCACTGAGAGCCCAGGACGAGAAATCGACGATAAATGCTTTACTTCAGCTTGGGATTTTAGTTTTTGTTCGATTTTCTCACTTATTTGCACCTCAACTCGTTCAGCACTGGCGCCAGGTAAAGCAGTGGTTACGATAGCGATACGATTAGTTATTCGAGGATCTTCACTGCGCGCTAAGCCACTGATCGCAGCTAAACCACTAACGATAAGTAACGCCACTAAAAGCGCTTGGACACGCCCGTGATTAAATAAATAGCGGATCATCACAGCACCTTGGTTGGTTGATTTGCAACAACATTAACCGAAATGTTGGCCGACAGCTTATGCATGCCATTGGCAACAATTTGCGCACCATTGTGTAATGGGGCGCCAATAAACGCATAGCCATCATGGGCATAATAAAGCTGCACAATGATAGGTTTTAGTACCTTGTTTTTTATTTGATAAACCTGCCAAGTACCGCGCACACCATCGGCAAGGGCATCAAGAGGCACCCAAAAACCGCTTTGTTGCTGATATTGTTGCACTGTTAATTTTGCTAATTGACCAGCATAAACAACTGCGCTACTTGGCAAAGCAAAGCGCATTGTTAAGGTTTGTGTATGTGGGTCGATACTCGCTCCTTTACTGATAGATTGTGCAGTAAAGTTTTGTCCGGCAATCTCAATGTCCATGCTATTTTGGATGGTGCTTTGCAGTGTCAGTGGGATCCCCATGCTAACTTGCGCATGTTGGTTTTCGATTAAACGCACAATCGGTGTACTGGCTGCAACAATTTCACCTTGTGAGGCAAAGCGCTGGCCTAAAATACCGTTGAATGGCGCGGTTAAATGTGCCTTTTCAGTGCGGATACTGACTTCATTCAAGCTTGCTGCTATTGCGGCTAGTTCTGCGTTAAGTACAGCGATATTGGTTTTAACTTGGTCAAGTGCCGAGGTGGCCGAGTAGTTCTTTTTATCAAGTTCTGCTAAACGCTTTTTTTCAAGTTCAGCGAAGGTAAGTTGTGCTTGAATTCGTTGTTTTTGCGCCTGAAGTTTTTGTTCTTCGATAACTAAAAGCTGCGTATTTTGGCGTGCAATAATATCACCTTGTTTTACTTGCTCGCCTTGATCAAAATAAATTTGTGCAATTTTTCCTGGAAATTCAAAACTCAACTTTGCATCGTTTTGTATGACCACTTTGCCACTAAGCGTACGTGTTTGATAATAGCCTGCCTCTTGTTGTACTGTGTAGGCAGCTACATGAACCAGACTTTCGCCGTAACATATAAATGGTGTGAATAAAATGAATGCACTAAGCAGATATTTTTTCATTATAATATCCTTATTTATCGCCATGTTAAATCAGCGTGGTTAGTCAGGTGCATTAAACACAGTTATGCTTTGTGCTAGACGCAGAATGATTTAGAATTGGACTCAAGAGTCTAATTTTGTATAAATATAAATCAATCAAACTAGACTGTCTAGTTTGATTTGAGGTGAAAATGGAAATAACTACCCTAAGTCGGTCAGAACAAAAACGACAACAAATTATTACAGCTGCAACGACCTTGTTCATGGATAAAGGCTTTCCTAATACCAGCATGGATCAAATTGCTAAATTAGCCCAAGTATCTAAACAAACGGTTTATAGTCATTTCAAAGACAAAAATAATCTATTTGTTGAAACTGTAACAGCGCATTGTTCCTCCTCAAACTTACGTAAAGAGCGTTTTGAGCCAGCGCAAAGCCTAGAGGAAAACTTACTACGTGTTGTGACTAATTTTATTACACTGGTATTTTCACCCGAGGCATTGAAAGTATACGACACGTGCGTAGCGCACAAAGATGAATACCCTGAGTTGGCCTTATTGTTTTATGACGCCGCCCCTAAAGTAGTGATGCAGCAGGTAGAGGTCTGCTTATGTAGTATTGCACAGGCGGGCTTGCTTGATATCGACAACCCTAAGTTTGCCACGTTACAGTTACTGGGCATGGCCACAGGTGATTGGAAATTACGCCATGCACTTGGGCACGCAAAAATTAATGATGTACCGCCAGCAGCATATATTGAAGATTGCGTAAGGCGGTTTATTAAAATGTATCGCTAAGGCTTTTGAGTAACCACTTACTGCAATATAAATTCATCGATAGGTTGTTTAGTTAATTTACCTATTTGCTTAAAAATGAAAATAATTGCTCCGCCTAATAGCACCATAGTCGGCGCCACAATGACTGGGTAGCTTAACCAAGTCATACGTCCTAACTCTTCGGCATAAGCTGTGGTGCCTGGCATACTAACAACAATACTTTTTGCTAAAAAGTAGTTGAGTGTTGCAGATAAAAAGAACGCACTGGCAACAATAAAACCGGCAAGACGCATTTTTGCATCAAATACCGCGGTGTTGTTTTGTTGCTCTAACGAATGCATAAGTTTATCAATATCAAGCAATTCAGGATTAATTAGTAATTTACGGATCAGCGGATAAGGGGTGTACTGGCTGATCAATACAATCACACCAATAATTGCTGGTACCATCGCTTCTTTAATCGCGATATAAGCTGGGTCAAGTTCAAATAAACTGATACCGCCAGTAAGTAGTACGCTGATAATGCCAAGTACTGAGAAAAAGTTTACTTTGCCTGATTGTTTAAGTTCCCACAAACCAAATAACAGCGGAAAAGCAAGTGCTACCACTACTGCCCATACCGGGCCTAACGTATCAGGTGTACTAAAGCGGCTTAAAATCACCGCAGGTAAAATAATATTAAAAATTATATTACTGAAAAAATTACTCTTCTTTTTTGCCGCTGTCATTATGCATCAATCATTGGTATTCAATACATAAAGTATATACACAAGTTACTTTAAGATATAGACCCGCTGTGTTGCAGTAGTTACAAGTAAGTTTAGGATAATTTGCTTTATGCAGACTGCTTTAATGAATCTGAGATTTCATCACAGTGCTGTTTTAAAATTTCGATAGCCAGTTTGGTTTTACCTGCCAAAATATCTCTTGCTGGGGTAATTGCATACACACTGTAGGTTGGCAGTTGCCAGTCAGTGCATAACTCAACGAGTTCTCCTTCTAGCAATAATGATTGTACTTCTGGCTTTGGTAAAATTGCATAACCAACGCCATCACACACTAATTGAATAATACTGTGCATGTTATTAACCACGATACGTGGTTTTGGGAGCGCTTTTTTTTGGCTGTTTAAACTATGCGTTAATGGGTGATCTGCAGTGCAATGCGAGATACGAGTATAATGGTTTAACTGCCAAGGCGACAGTGTGCAATGCTCAGCCAATGGGTGACTTTTATGTACACATAATACGAGTGGCCACTTCGCCAAAGGCCGAGCAACTAAACTTGAATCATCCAGCGGGCCAATCGCTATAGCCAAATCAGCGCCCGACTTTATTATATCAAGGGGTTCGTCAGATAAAGTCAGTTGCACATCAAAATAAGGGTACTGGTTGGTTAATTTTTTAAGCGGTTCACTTAATATTCCGCCACCAAATCCAACCGGTGCTACTAACTTTAATTGACCACTAGGGCTGTTTTGTAAAAATTGCAGCTTTTCACCAGCTTGTTTTGCAGCGGTGAGGATGGTTACACAGCTTTGATAATAAATCTCGCCAGCCTCGGTGAGTGTCAGTTCTCGTGGACTGCGATTAAATAAGCTCAACTTAATATCAAGCTCTATTTGTTTGATTTGTTGGCTAATTGCTGATGTGGTCATGGCAAGATCAACTGCGGCTTTACTCATACTACCCGTTTCAACAATGCGCACAAATACAGTTAATGCGCGAAGTAATTTTGTATTCATTTGGTTAAGTCTTACTTAATACTGTTTTAAGAAAATACACATTGTAGAAAAAGGAACATCTCACTACCATGCAAACGCTAATTATTATCATTTAAACTGCATTTGTCACGGAGAAAAATCATGAACACGGTAAGTTGTAAGTTAATACCGTTAACTAGCGCCATTTTAACCGCGCTTAGTTTATCCAGCTCAATAGTGTTAGCTGATGAAACGAAACAAGATATGGAAGTTATCGTGGTATCAGCGTCAGGTTATGAGCAAATGTTAAAGGACGCGCCAGCAAGCATCAGTGTGATTGATCGCGCAGATCTGGAAAAACGCTTTTATCGTGACTTAACCGATGCAATGACCGATGTTCCTGGAGTTGTGGTTACCGGCGGTGGCGATCGCAAAGATATAAGCTTGCGAGGCATGGCTAGCCAATACACATTAATTTTAGTTGATGGCCAGCGACAATCATCACGTGAAACAAGGCCAAACAGTGATGGACCAGGTGTTGAAGGTGCATGGACACCGCCAATCTCTGCAATTGAACGCATTGAAGTGATACGTGGGCCTATGTCGTCCTTGTATGGCTCAGACGCTATCGGTGGGGTGATAAACATTATTACTCGAAAAACACCCCTGCAGTGGTATGGTGAGCTGCGTTTAGACAGTACAGTTCAACAAAGTAGCGACTCAGGTAATACTAATCAAGGTAGTTTTTTCGCAGCTGGTGGACTTGTCCCAGAATTATTAGGTGTGCAATTATATGGGCAGTTTTCAAAACGTGACGAAGATAACTTTACTTCAGGCTTTAGGGGCAAAGAGCAAAGTAACCTTAAAGCAAAGTTTATTTTAACGCCAAACGATAATCACGAAATAATGCTAGAGGTTGGCAGCGCGCAGCAAAAATTTGAAAACACACTGGGTAAAACAGTTGAACCATTGGCGCCGGGTGAAAGCTGTGGCCGAAGAGGTTGCCCAGAATCATCGACAACAGAGTATGAGCAACAAACTTACTCGTTAACCCATAACGGTTATTATGACTTTGGTAACTCGCGCAGCTATTTAAAATACGATAAGTACGATAATACTTCTCGTGAAATGTTTGTTGAAAACACGGATGCGCAAACCAGTTGGACTTTACCGATTTTTGCCGGTCATAACGCGACGCTTGGTGCAGCCTACTTAAAAGAAGTGCTTGATGATTACACGAGTAATAGGATCAGCGAGTTAACCCATGTAGAAAATAAACAGTGGTCGGTATTTGCTGAGGATGAGTGGAGCACCAGCGACAAATTTAAGCTCACCACAGGTTTGCGTTACGACCACGACGATAATTTTTCAGGCCATTGGAGTCCACGTTTATATGGTGTTTATACCGCCTCTAAGGCTATCACTATCAAAGGTGGTATTTCGACAGGTTTTAGAGCGCCTAATATTCGTCAATCAAATGCAGACTGGGGACAAGTAAGTCGAGGCGGCAATATCTATGGCAACCCAGATCTTAGTCCTGAAAAGTCATTGAATTATGAAATGGGTATTTATTACGATCCACGTGGTGATTACACAATCTCAAGTACGGTGTTTTACAATGAGTTTGATGACAAAATTACGCGAATTGCATGCCCACTTACGCAATGCACGGATGGCCAAAATCAGTTTGGTTCAGATCCGACAACCTATGTAAATGTTGATGAAGCCGTGACTCAAGGGTTTGAATTTTCAGTTTCTTACGACTTAACCAGCGATTTAGGTTTAAGCGCTAATTACACTTATACCGATTCTGAGCAAAAAACCGGGCAATATAAAGGCAGTCCTCTCAATCAGTTACCTAAACATATAGTGCAAACATCGTTAAACTGGCAGCCAAGCGATAAGTTAGGGGGGTGGTTACGTGTGCATTATCGTGGTGAGGAAAGTCAACCAACCACAGGACCTTCACAAAGCAGCCTAATTGCACCTAACTACACGTTAGCCGATGTGGGTGGTAATTATGTTTTGACTAAAAGCGTAAAGTTAGGCTTTGGTATTTATAACCTATTTGATAAAGATATCACTGAGAATGAATATGGTTATGTCGAAGACGGACGCCGTTATTGGGCATCGCTCGGGTGGCAGTTTTAATGCATACCACTTAGTAACCCCTGCTTAGGTTAAGTAATAAGGTCTCAATTGAGGCCTTATTTTATAAATGGAGCTTTATAACTAACTGAAAATATAAATAAACTATTGCTGATGAAAAGTTTCTACTCTAAAGTTAGGGTAGCGTGTGTTTCTATTTCGAAGTTTGCAGCAATGTGTTTGGCTTTTAGGCTAGGCTAGGCTGAGCTTATGTAGTGTGGTAATTCCCCATAAATAGGCGATAACGCAGCATAACTGGCAAACATACTATGCTCTAAGTGTTAAACCTAAATTGAACAAATTTTAATCCCGAAAGGTCAGTCTCCTTAGTAAGGTAAATATTTAATTACACGCTATAATAATTAACCAATATGAAGTGGTTAGATAAGATTTTTTAGCTATAGCATCTGTCGCTATGCAAAATAATACGAGGTATTTATTTGAATTTCCTTCGAAGCTTCCATGATATTGTATCTGATCAAAGTCAAAGTTTTGACGAGAAAACGCATAGTTTGCTCAAGTTTGGGCTTGATGTATTTAATTTAGATATCGCGATTGTTAGTAAAATTGAACAAAATATTTATACCGTGCTCTACGTTATAACACCTGATAATTCTTTAGCTTCTGGTACAACGTTTGATTTAGAAGGCACTTATTGTGTACATACACTCGCAGCAAATGCCGCGCTTACTTTTCATAAAGCGTCGAGTAGTCGCATTGCAAACCACCCATGTTACCTAAATTTCCAGCTCGAATCTTATATTGGGGCGCCAATAAAAGTCGGTTCAAATGTATTCGGTACAGTTAACTTTTCATCACCGGCTGTTTCAACTCCCTTTTCACAACAAGCCCATGACTACGTTGAGCTATTTGCACAATGGCTGGGTGCTGAGTTTGCCCGCAAGATCACCAATGAACAGCTTATTAAAAACAACAATACGCTGTTAAAATTAGAGGCTGTAGCAAATATTGGCACGTGGGAAGTTGATTTACTCACTGATAAAGTCACTTGGAGCGAGCAAACACGACGTATTTACCAAGTTAGTGATAGCTATGTTCCTGATCTTAATGCTGCGACTGAATTTTTTAAAGCAGGAGAAAGCAGAGAAAGCATCGTTAATGCAGTGAACTCTGCAATACAAAGTGGCGAGAAATGGCATCTCGACCTCGAACTTGTTACCGCTAATGGACAGACTTTGTGGGTATCAACATTTGGTGAAGCTGAATTATTAAATGGTCGATGTGTGAGGTTATTTGGTACCTTACAAGACGTGACTGAATCGGTCATGCTTCGCGAAGAGTTAAAAAATAAAAAAGCAGAAGCAGAGCGCATGTTAGAAGATAGAAGCATGCTACTAGCTAAAATAAGTCACGAACTCAGGACACCATTGAACGGCATAACCGGAATGTTAACTACGCTATTAGGTGAGCGTCGTGAAGATAAGAGAGTTGAAAAACTAAAGATAGCTTTGCGTAGCGCGGATATTTTACTGAGTATAATTAACGAAGTGCTCGACTTTTCAAAAATAAACCACGGTGAGTTAAAACTCGAACCAAATCATTTTTTATTAAAAACAATTTTTGTTGATCTTGCTTCGTTGTACATTCCATTGTTTAGAGATAGTAAGGTTGATTTTCAAACAAATATAACGATAGCAGATGACTGTTGGGCTTATTGCGATAATGCTCGGCTGAGCCAAATTGCGTCAAACTTATTAAGTAACGCGTTAAAATTCACTGACGAAGGCTTGGTAAAATTTAATGCTGATGTGAATGTAGTCGGTGATAAATTAGCCTTGCATCTTGAAGTGTGTGACAGCGGAAGGGGGATGACCAACTCATTTTTAGATTCATTGTTCTCACCTTTTACACAAGAAATAGACGCCAAAAAGAGTAAAGGTGGTACCGGCTTAGGCTTGGCAATCGTAAAAGAATTGATTGATTTTATGGGGGGGACAATAACGGTTGATAGTACTTTTAATCAGGGTACGACATTTATCGTGGATATCCCACTTGCAGTCGGCGCAGTACAAATCGAAAATAATCCTCGGGTAAACGTTGTCATAGCGGCAACTAATTTATCGGTTTTAGTTGTTGATGATAACCAAATAAACCGATTGGTACTGGACGCTTCGCTTGAAAAATTAAATATTAAAGCCGATTTTGCAGTTGATGGCGAAGACGCAATTTTAAAGTGTAAGCAAAAAAAATACGATCTTATTTTTATGGATTGCGTGATGCCGCAGCTGGATGGACTTGAGGCCACTAAAATTTTGCGAGCACAACATATTTGTCCTTATGCAGATACCTTAATAGTGGCATTAACTGCAAATACATCATCTACCGATAAAGTTGCGTGCAAAGAAGCTGGCATGGATATGTTTATTTCAAAGCCTTTTAAACTACATTCGATTGAGGAAGCGGTAGTTAATGCTGTAGGAAAGAACAAAACTAAAGAAATAAGCTAGTTTATTAACAGAGAAACATAACGTGGCCTAATATTTGTATGTTTTTTAATGTGGTATTTGATAAAACGCACTATGATTAGTTTTATTATCGCAATATATTATTATTTCTTTATAGCTCTCAACAGCAATGAACCGTATCCTAAGATACGTTATACACTATTACGCAATGATTGATTGCTTAACTGATGGGTACTGTAAATAAATAATAAAGACTGTATTTTTACTGTTTGAGGCATGGAGTTGAATGAAAAATAGTGGTGTGATTTGTCTCTCGGATGTACTTGAACTGATGCTTGACGCTGTTTGCGTGGTTGACAAGCAAGGGGTATTTGTTTTTGTGAGCGCGGCTTTTAAAGACATTTTTGGTTACGAGCCTTGCGAAGTAATTGGTAAACCAATGCTCGACTTTGTTTATAAAGAAGATATTGAGATCACGCTTGACGCAGTAAATACGTTATTATCTGGGGGCTCTAAACCGCGCTTTGAAAATCGTTGGGTGAGAAAAGACGGGCGAGTGGTGCATATATTATGGTCTGTCCGCTGGTCTGATTCACATCAGTTCAGAATTGCTGTTGCTCATGATATCACCGAGCGCAAAAAATTTGAAAAGCAATTACAACATATGGTGGGACATGATCAGTTAACTGGGTTGCCCAATCGCATGCTGTTACTTGACCGAATTCAATCAACATTAACGAAAGCTGACCGACAGCAAGTTGAATTATCGCTACTATTTATAGATTTTGATGGTTTTAAAGAAGTTAATGATTCATATGGGCATCAATGTGGTGATCGATTATTACAAGCCATTGCTGCTCGGCTGCAAGGGTGTATTCGAGGATCTGATACTGTTGGGCGTTTAGGTGGCGACGAATTTTTAGTCTTACTTCATGGGATTAGCTTACGCTCAGACGTACATAAAACAGCTGAAAAAATCCGCAAAGAGTGCGAACAAGCTTTTGTGATAGATGAACATTCATTACAGCTTTCAGTCAGTATCGGTATCGCCAGTTATCCTGAAATGGGCGAGAATGAACAACAACTTATTCAACATGCAGATCAAGCAATGTATGTTGCAAAAAATGCAGGGGGTAATCGTATTGTCTAAACACGTTACTCCCCTTTGATCAAAATCAACATTTAGCTTTATAACTAATATTTTTACGTCTTTTTTGGTTTGTTAGTTGCTGTCTTTACTTGTAGACATTGAACTGCCAACCGATGCAACTATCACCAAAAGAATGGCTAACCATTGCCAAAGAGTTAATAACTCGCCTAAAATTATAAAGCCAGCAAGTGCCGCAATAGCGGGCTCTAAGCTCATCATAATACTAAACCCTTGTGCAGGCATATTACGCAGTGCAACCATTTCCAGTGTATAAGGTAGGGCACTTGACATAATAGCAACCAATAAACCTAAAGGGATCACTTCCCAGTTTAGTAGTGCACCACCTTGAGAAATAGCACCATAAGGCACTAATATAAGTGCAGCGACACTCATACCAAGGGCAACAGTCATCCCGCCAGAGCTTTGATTACCCGTTTTTTTGCCAAATAAGATATAGCCTGCCCAACACGCACCAGCTCCCAGTGCCAGAATCACGCCCAGTAGATCGAGACTTTCTTCACCTTTCATATCCGGGAGCAACATTACGATCCCCGATATAGCACAGGCGACCCAAAATAAATCTCGCTTACGTCGCGATGATAGCAGCGCTACCGCTAACGGGCCGGTAAATTCAAGGGCGACCGCAATCCCCAATGGAATACGCGCAATGGCGTAGTAAAAAAAAATGTTCATACCGCCTAAGCATAAGCCATAAACAATAATTGGCATGCGTTGACCCAGTGGCGGAAAGGCGCGCCAAGGTTTAAACACTAAGCACAATATCGTTGCTGAAAAACCTAAACGAAGTGCGGTTGTCCCTTCAGGGCCAATTAATGGAAATAGTTGCTTAGCAATTGAAGCGCCTGACTGAATAGTCACCATGGCAAGTAATACACATATAACAGCAATGAAAAAAGGAGAAATAACTCGAGACATAACGTATAAAAAATGAAAAAGGAAATTATCTGCAGAGTGTACAGATTAATGTAACAATTTAATATATTTGCGATAAATAGCAGCCATTAAGTGATGCAGGCTCACGTATTAAACAATGCGTGAGCCTTTATTTACCTTATGAACTCTATTGTTTTGTGATCCAGAATTACTTTATCTTTAATGGGTTTTTGCTTTAAGCGTTTAGCGATAAAGAAAAACATAACTGAGAAAAGTGTGGCTATAAAATCAACAGAATAGCTTTCGTAATAGGGGAGCAGAGCTAAATTATTCAGGCCTTGAATAACACTCGAGATGGGTAAACATACGGTTAAAATCGATAATGTTATTAAGCCAGTATAGCTTGCTTTATTAGCGCCTAGTGTAAAGCAGTAGGCTAAGGAAATAAAAAAAACAACATAATAACACTGCATATAATGGTGATTAATGTTATTTATCAGTATGTTACTCCATTTTGCTAACAATAATACTGCAACAACAGCGAGCATGGATCCTAAACACACGCCAATCGTTAACTTTGCCATAATATGTGTGCCGGTTTTATTTGCATCTTTTTTCATTCGTTTGTCTATCCATAATAAGTTGCCTGAATAAAAAAGCAATGCGCCGAATAGTCCCATTATAAAGTAAGCCCAGCGACCCCACTCACCGCCATATGTTCCAAAATGCAGTGAAAAGATACTCGCGACAAAATTGCCCCAGAAGCTTTCTTCACCCTGTGGGTAAGTTGATCCGCTGATCTCTAAAGTATACGGGTTCATAAATAAATAATCCGTATCAGGTCCACGTACCACTGCAGAATCATTACTCATTTTAAATACAGCGGAAGGGGACGCTAAATTCAATCGACTGTAGCTAATATGTATTGGCTCATAGCCTGTAGCATAGCCCTTAGCCGCTAGTATTTGTGTATCAATACGTTTCAGTTCGCTGATGTTATAAGCGTGTGTTGCGGTTGGGGGACGCTCAAATAGTGGTTTGTCACCATAAAACTGGGCCAAACCATCATAAATTAAGTCGTGAAAAGCAAATACAATAACAGTAAACGCAATGATCAAATGAAAGGGCAAACTCGCAACGCCAATAAGGTTATGGCTATCTAACCAAAAGCGACTCGGGCCTTTTTCTTTTCGCAGCGCAAAAAATGTTTTTACCAGTGTTGGTAAAAGGATAATTACACCGGACACCAAGGCTAAAAAATACAGTCCTGCAGCAATACCAAGAATGTAAACGCCAGATTGGTCGTGGCCAATTTCACCAATAAAGCCTGCGGTACGGTGTAGGTAATCGATTAAATCAGCAAGTTTATGTTCTGCTTGATCAGCAATTATCAGCTTTTGATCTTCATCAAGATATGCTGTTTGCTGTTGATTATCTAGGTGCATGCCACGAGCTTGACCTTGTGTATACCACGACAGTGGCGCAGCTGTTGTTAAAAGGTCGAGTTCAAAACCTTTTGCCATTTGCTCAGGATAAACAGTGATGGCTTTGTCGACTAAGCTTTGATAGTTTGTAGTAGTGGGATCGGTAAGTGGTGCAGTAGTTGGCTCTGCCCATTGTTGGATTTCATGTTTAAACATGGTCAAACTACCAGCATAAAAGCCGATGAAAAGTACTAAACCTGCAATGATCCCCGTCCATGTATGCACACCTTGGTAGGTGCGTAAAATATCGGCTCTTACTTTCATAATCCACCCCTTAACAGCAAAAATAAACTATACAAGATAACATTTGCTCCACCGAGTATGAGCCAAGCTTGCCTCGCTGAATTAAATAAATAAGTAAAACTAAAGAGCGTGAGCCATAAAATCGGGATCATCCACATATTAAATTGAACCTTGTCTTGGGCATCAATTCCGCCTGGGCCGTACCAAGCAAAAAAAGCAATCAGAATATAAGCCAGCGCTAAACCCAGCAATACACCAGCTAAACTTTTACCAAGCCAAGTTGGTTGAATTTTTTGTCTTTGCTCAGATGTCATTTCTTAGCCCTTTCACTTTAATTAAGCTTGCAAATGGCATGACCATTAAAGCGAGCATCAGTATTAAAATAATAAAGAAGCTTGCTGCTAATTTAGACAGTGTAGAAAAAGAAAT
The DNA here is from genome assembly GCF_014164365.1 of Pseudoalteromonas sp. SG43-6. NCBI lineage: Bacteria > Pseudomonadati > Pseudomonadota > Gammaproteobacteria > Alteromonadales > Pseudoalteromonadaceae > Pseudoalteromonas > Pseudoalteromonas sp. SG43-6. Next base: position 73,793 of record NZ_JACJEZ010000015.1, on the reverse strand, counting down.
GATAATTGCAGTTATAAACAGCATTAGCGCAAGTGTACGCCAGTGTTTAGAAATAGGTTTAGTAAGTAATCTTTGATGGCGATTACTGCAGTAGAGCACAGTTATAGCAATGAGTAAGATAACAATAACGGTAAATTGAGACATAAGAGCAATAATAGTTTATTTTTAATGTCATTCTAAATGATAAGTAAACTCAATTGCAATACTGTAGTTGATATGGTATTTTTTCGCGCAATTTAAAATGTCTCAAAAAAAGGAAATTATTTTGGCTGCTTTATTTAAACGCAATAAGCTTTCACTGCTTATTGCCAGCGCGCTGTTATTTACTCAAGCTCAGGTATTAGCAGATGATGAGGGTAATCGCGAATCAATCGATACTATCGTTGTTACGGGTGAAAAAATAGCAAAATCACTTAAAGACACTATTACCTCAGTTGCGGTCGTCGATAAGTCGTTATTAGAAAATGGTCAGCTAGCATCTGTTTCAGAAGCGCTTGCAGAAATGGCGAATGTAGTGGTGTTAACGGGGTCAGTTCCTGATATGCGTGGTGTGTCAGGTAACGGTGGAGCAACAGGGTTTAATTCGTTTAGTGGTGGCTCTAAAGCGCGAGTATCAACGTTAGTTGACGGTGTAAGTCAGCCGTTTGTCGCTGATTTAACCGGTGATACTGGTTTGTGGGATATGGAGCAAATAGCAGTGTATCGAGGTCCACAATCAACAAGTAATGGTCGTAATAGCATTGCTGGCGCTGTTTATATGACAACCAAAGCACCGACTCAAGACTTTGAAGGCGCAGTGCGAGTCGGTTACCGCAATCAAGATAGCTACCTTGACACCGCAGCCGTTGTTTCCGGTGCATTAGTTGAAGATGTACTTGCTTTTAGGTTATCGACTCAATATGTTGATGGTGAAACTTACAGTAACCCAACTGTCTATGAAACAAATCCGACAGATCGCGATCTAAATAAATTAAACACCTCAAGCACCCGAGCAAAATTACTTTATACTCCATTTGATGATCTATCAATTCAACTAAGTTATTCAAACTACAGTGAAAAAGGAAATTCTGGTCGTCATTATTATGAAGGTGACAACCCATCTGATTATATACCACTGTTTCAACGTATAATGGATACAGATTCAGATACAACACAAATCGATTTTGAATATAAGATTGATGAGAACTTCTCTGTGGATCTGCTGGTGGCATATATGGATTATCATTGGGCGTTTGATGCTTATGAGCCGCTAGCAACAGCAGAATCTGATGTTACTATGGATGAAAAAAATATTACCATTGATGGTAAATTAAACTTCGGTCTTAGTAGTGATTTTTACTCAGGTTTTATTGGCTTAGCTTATTTCGATCGAGATCAAGATTTCGACAGTACTGGAGCAACAGATTATTTTGGTGATGATAGCAGTGATTCGATAGCTATTTACTCAGAGGCAAGCTTCAACCTAACAGATAAGTTAATAGTAACAGGTGGCTTGCGGGTTGAACATGAAAGTCAACTTCGTAACTTTAACATGGCATTTAGAGGCGATACCTTAGCTGAACAGCTAGATGATTCTAATACTATTAAATTACCTACCTTAGCTATTCAATACAAAGTTACCGAGGCAACTACTTTATCAGCCAGTGCGCGGCGTGGTTATAATTCCGGCGGTGGTGCACTCGACTTTAATGCTGAAGATTATTATTACTATGATGAAGAAACTGTTAATACCTATGAGGTAGGCACACGTAGTGTATTAAATAACGGCGACATTAATATCAGTGCAAATGTCTTTTACAATAACTTTGACGGTTATCAGGCATTAAGTTCAGATCGTAGAATTACTAATATCGATGACGCTCATAGTTATGGTTTAGAGCTTGAGGCTTACAGTATGTTAGGTGAGCAATGGCAGTTACATGCTGGTCTAGGATTGTTAAAAACAAAAATTGACGCATCTACAACGTATTCTGAAGCGGTTGGTAACGAACTTAATTCAGCCCCTTCATTTACAGCCAGTTTAGGTCTGTCTCATTGGTTTACTGACAACCTTAAAATCAATGTCAGTGCAAATTATGTCGATGAGTATTACGGTGATCTTACTAACAGTGAAGAGCGCATGGCAGGTGATTACACTATTACTCGCGCTACAATAAGCTATGACACAATGAATTGGTTAATTAGCGCTTATATTAATAATGCCTTTGATGAACAAGGTTATACCAGTGTAGAGCCTGTAAGTGGCAGGTATCCAACTGGTTATGTCTCTGTTGTTAGCCCAAAAACATTAGGTGCTTCAGTTACTTATCGTTTTTAGCTACTCTAAAACCTTAGGCTGTTGCTGTATAAAAGCCTGAGGTTTTTAATCCAGAGATCCGTTAACTTAATTTAAACTTATTTATTTGTGTATTTAAATTAATCGCAACTTGCGCGAGTTCACTAGACGAAGACGAAATTTGTGCGGTTTGCGACTTCGACTGCATACTGGCATCTTGAATACCAGTTAAGCGTTCAGCTATATCTTCGGTTACTTGTGCTTGTTGCTCGGATGCAGCTGCAATGGTTCGGTTTGCATCTGAAATTAAGCGCACTTGGGTGCTTATTTCTTTGAGCATTGAGCCCACTTTTTCTGAGTTTGATACTGCGTCTTTAACCCGCGTATCACTGCTACGGATCCGTTCGGTTACAGCGTTACTTGCAGACTGTAAGCTATTGATTTTTTGTTGTATCTCAACTGTTGAGCTTTGTGTTCTGCTCGCTAATGTCCTTACCTCGTCGGCAACGACGGCAAAACCTCGACCTTGTTCGCCAGCTCGTGCGGCCTCAATTGCAGCATTAAGTGCTAATAGATTAGTTTGTTCAGCAATATTGCTGATCACATTTAAGATCACCGCTACTTCGTTAACTGAAGATTCGAGATCATTTAAATCATTAATTGACTCGGTTAATATTTCAGCAACCGATTCGACAGAATGAATACTCTGATTAACGACATCGATCCCTGCTTGTGTTTTAGCATCTGCATCTCCTGCGTTTTGAGCCGCTTCAGAGCAGTTTTTTGATACTTCTTTGACGGCGGTGGAGTTTTCATATACTGAACTTGAGATCACCTCAATTGCTTGACTCTGCTCGTCATTAAGCTGTCTTGCCTGCTGTGCAATAGAATCTAGCTCGTTTGCAGCAATTTGGGCTTGTTGGGATTGCGAGTTAATTTCTGACAGTAAGGTAGATAGTTTATCGATCATAATATTAAAACTGGCTGATAACTCTGCAATTTCATCGTTACCGGAGTGAGCAATTTTATGCGTTAAATCACCATTGGCGATTCGTTGTGCTTCATTGACTAATAGCGTGGTTGTCTTTATTACGCGCTTCTCAAGCTGTAAGTAGCATAAAATTAAAATAGTGATTATAACTAATACCATCACAATACTAATAAGGCTTAAATTAGCAACACGATTGTTATTATTCATTACTTCTTGCAAGCTGCTGTTTTCTACCGCAGCTAAAAATTCTTGCACCGGTGTCTGTATTTTAGCTACTTCATCCATATATCCCTTATCGGTTAGCAGTCCTATTGCCTGTACCCACTGTTTTGATTCGCTCGTATTTAATAATGATGGTGATTGCCCAGCAAAACTACTTACCAATTGAAAAGCTTGTTCTTCAGTGTTGACTAACTGCAAAGAGAGCGAGTTAGATTTATTTAGCAAAGCAAGTTCTTGTTCATTTACATTAAATTCTTTTAAGCGATCAATATAAGATTTTTTACGACCGTCTAACCAGGGTTCAGTTCCTTCAATTTGATTTACAAGTTCATAGTATTGTTTTTTATAGCTAGGTTGTAGGGTGACAACATATTGTCGGGCGAGTTCTGTTAGCTCGATAGAGTTGGAGGCCGACAGCTTAGCAAAATGACTTAGCTGATAGCGTTGCTGAGCTGATTGTTGACTATCAGATAATCCTGTTTTTAACAGTAATATGATAATGAGTAGCCCTGCTGCAATTGTGATTGCTAGAGCAAAAACAGTTCTTAGCATTAATCTTATTGTCAAAATTGCCTCTGATGCGATTTAATAATAATGCTAAATAACTATAGAATATAATTTCAATTAACTAAAGAATTCATGAATTTTATTTGCAAACTAGGAAGATTTGGATACGCATTAAATTAGTGAGCAGATTGCAAGAGTATGATAAAAGTGACAACAACATTGACAAGCCTCAAAGCATTGAGGCGTTGTTTTGCGTGAATAATATTTTGTAGCTTATAGTCGGTCGGCTGGATAAATAACACCAAGTTGCTGTCTTGCTTTATCAAGTACAGCCATCACATTGATACTTAGTTGATGGGTATTGATAGGTGATTCGAGTTGTCCTGCGTTGGCAATTGTAATGAAATGGGCAACTTCGTGGCGCATAAAGTGTTCATCAAATGGCTGTGATAATTCTTCAACACTGCCATCATTAGCAATAAATTGTATCTGTTTTAATAACGAAACGGCTTCAATTCTGATACGGCCCAGCTCACCTTGGATTTCTGTAAAATTATCACCTTGAGATATTTTTGAATAACTGATCACTGCTTGCTTATCACTATAATTTAGTAATACATCACCAGCACCATCTACCCCTGTTTCAAGTAATACTCCACTGGCTTTTACCGTGTTTGGTGCACCCCAAAGTGCAATCAAGATATATAGCGGATAAACCCCTAAATCGACGAGCGCACCATTAGCGAATGCTGGCAAAAAGGTGTTAGGGCGCTCACCATTTTTGTATTTATCATAGCGTGATGAATATTGACTATACTGACCTATGTATTTACGTGGCGTCCCAATTTTGGCAATGGCTTGTTGTAAAACGGCAAAGTTAGGCAAGTGAGTGGTCATCATCGCTTCCATATAAAGGCGATTATTTTGTTTTGCTGCGTCCACTATCGCGGCTAATTCTTGGCTATTTGCTGCTGCAGGTTTTTCACCTAACACGTGTTTTCCTGCATTTAAACAGGCCACAGCATAGCTTTTATGCAAACTATTGGGGGCTGCTATATATACAGCGTCTACACTGTCGTCGCTGCATACTTGCTCAATAGTCGTAAATACTTTTGCATTTTTTATAGCGTGCTTAGCTAAAAATGCATGACCGCTTTGTTCGGCTCGCGAACATACGCCATATAATGAAAACTCACTGACTGTTTTAGCCGCTGCAAGTAAAGTATCGCTAATAAAATTAGTGCCGACTATCACAAAATTCATGGTCACTCCTGATTGTTGAATTGTGCAAGCCAAGCTTGCCAGTCTGCCTCAAAGCCTAACATTTGTTGGTGCTTTTTAGCTAATAGGTGTTTTTGTTTATCTTCACTGGCTTGAAATGGACCTACTCGGCACAGCGAACAGTTATCAACTGCTAAGTAGCTTGGTATAGTTAATCGATTATGGAGTTCAGTCGTTTCTTTGGGGCTGAATACATAAGTGGTGCCACTGGTGTCTTTTACGTGTTTGTCACGATCAACATTACGGATTTTATAGCCAGGGAAAGGACTGATATCAAATGGCATTTGGCCGATATAGCGTGATGCTAAGCCATAATTTAAGCTGCCTTCAATATTCCACTCACGATATGGTTTAACATCTTTTGAGGTGATGTAGCACAACATTGGGCCATTGTTATCAAGAGCATAGCTGGTGGCATATTTAATATATTGGTGTAGCAAAGCCCGGTTGAGGGTGTTCATACTGGTTGTTTGGGTGTTTTCACGATAAGCACTCTCCCCGACAAAAGCAGGAATAAGCGGAAATTGAAAAATCACCACATCAAATAGCTCGCCATTTAAGCGTTGCCAGGCTTGTGGGTCAGTCACATCAAAACTATCAAGTACCGTAATGTGATGATCTTGCAGTGCATTTAGTGCGTTATCAGCATATTTGGAGGTGATCGTGGCTGCACTATCATAGGTAGAAGCAACTAACTTGGCCGGCTTTAGATCAGTAGATAAAGCATGAGAAAACGATAAGTCGCCATCGCCAACGGTAAGGATCCGCCAATTAGGATTTAAATACATTAATTCAATTATTCTAGTGGTGTGTTTTTAGCATCATGATCAATTAAACGTAAAAACGCTAAGCGAGTCTTTAGTCCTTCAATCGCGATTTGTTTGATAATTAAATTAAACGTGATTAATACTGCAAACGCAATATGAATAGGGCCATGAGTAAAGCCTGCGTCAGGATCGAAGAGCATTAAGCCAAACAGTAAAAAGAGTACCACGAGTGCAATTTCAAGCCATTGATTAGAATAAAACGATAATCGGCCTTCACTCTTATGATCTTTCTTGATTTGAATAGCACAAAAAAAAGGGATCACTTTAATTTTGAAATGAGCGCTTTTCTCAACATAGTTTTCACCGAGTTGATCAAGCTGTTGGCGCAATTGGTCTATCATTTTAGTTCCTCAAAAAGCAGTGCACGGATGGTACATTAATCCGTTTTAAAGGGCGAGCTAGTTAGGGTATAAACTAATGCCTATTACTAATATATGGCAAACAAACACCACTGAGGTTAATACAAAGCGCATTTTTTGATAATCAGCATGGTAGCTTTGCCATTGCGGGCTGGTTTTTTCAAATAGTAATACCAGCCAAAAACTAACCGCTAACCAAGCCAAGGTTATGTGTTGTGGTAAAAAAGCTAAAAAGCCAAGCGGTAAAATCGGTAGTATAGCCTTAATCGCATCTCGATAACTCTGTTGTCCAGCGTGCCATAAGTTACCACTCATAAAAGCCAAAATTGCAATACTATAAAAAGTAAAAAACTGCATATTAAAGTTATTACTACCGACTAATAACGGCCAACCGACACACGCTAAAAAGGGCAATAAGCCTAAATAGCCTAACTGGATATGATTGATGAATTTATTCATGGCTTACCCCAAAATTAACTAAAAATACGTATTCGCGATATTTTTCAGTGAGCATTGTAACATTAGACGCAAAAAAAGCTTTAGCCCTATCTGTCCAGATGACAATGACCGCTTCAGTCAATAAAATCGATTGAATTAATCTAAACAATCAATTTTATTAATTTTTATTTACACCTTATTGTATTACTCAAGCCAACGCAGCAACCTGCGTTGTTTACACTTTAAATAAACAAATGAGGAATACTATGAGCACTTCATTAATTAACACTAAATTACAACCTTTCAATGCAACGGCTTACCACAATGGTGATTTTGTTGAACTATCAGAACAAGATGTTTTAGGTAAGTGGTCTATTTTCTTTTTCTACCCAGCTGATTTTACCTTTGTATGTCCTACGGAACTGGGTGATGTTGCAGATCACTACGCGCAATTACAAGAAATGGGTGTAGAGGTTTACTCCGTATCGACTGATACTCACTTTACTCACAAAGCATGGCACGATACATCAGACACTATTGGTAAAATTACTTACCCTATGATCGGTGACCCAACAGGACGTATTACACGTAACTTTGGTGTAATGATCGAAGACGAAGGCCTAGCACTTCGCGGTACGTTTGTAATGAACCCTGAGGGCGAAATCAAAATCATTGAAACACATGATTTAGGTATTGGCCGTAGTGCCAAAGAACTAGTACGTAAAGTACAAGCGGCACAATACATTGCGACTCATGATGGTGAAGTATGTCCGGCTTCTTGGCAGCCAGGTGAAGAAACATTAGCACCATCGCTTGATTTAGTTGGCAAAATTTAAATCTACTATTACAAAGCATTAATATGCTTGAAGGCTCATCATCACAATTTTATTAAGCACATTAGCGTGATGATGGGCATTTTTGCTAAAACAAGGGTAAGTCATGTTAGATACCAACATTAAAAATCAATTAAAAAGTCACTTTGCAGCTATTGCTGATCCTGTTGAGCTACTTATCGCCTTGGATGACAGCAAAAAATCAATAGAAATTGACAATTTAGCCAACGATATTGCGTCGTTGAGCGACAAATTTTTGGTGCGAGATAATCCAGATAGTGGCGTACGCCGTCCATCAATAACGGTATCTTCACCTATTCGAGATAGCCAAATTACCTTTGCTGGTGTGCCGATGGGGCATGAGTTTACCAGTTTGGTATTAGCGTTGTTACATACGGGCGGGCATCCGAGTAAGGCGTCGGCTGCAGATCTTGACCAAATCAAGTCACTGACTCAGCCACTTGAGTTTGAAGTGTATATTTCATTAAGTTGCCAAACATGCCCGCAAGTCGTACAAGCGCTTAATTTAATGGCTGCTAATAATAGCAACATCAAAGCAACTATGATTGATGGGGCATTATTTCAAAACGAAGTTGAAGAGCGCAACATCTTAGCTGTACCAGCTGTGTACTTAAACGGCCAGCCATTTAGCCAAGGTGCGATGAGCTTAACTGATATTTTAAATAAAGTTGATAGTAAAGGGGCCGAGCGTCAAGCCACTTCTCTCAATGAAAAATCACAATTTGATGTGCTTGTCGTAGGTGGTGGCCCTGCTGGTGCATCTGCAGCAATTTATTCAGCACGAAAGGGTTTAAATACGGGCATTGTTGCTGACCGGTTTGGTGGACAAGTAGCTGATACGCTAGCAATCGAAAATTTTATATCTATTAAAGCAACCGAGGGGCCTAAGCTCGTAGCTCAGCTTGAAGAGCATGTTAAAGAGTACGATGTAGATGTCATGCACAATCAACGAGCCGTCGCTCTTAGTTATAAAAATGGTTATGAAATCACGCTTGAAAATGGAGCTGTGCTCAGTACTAAATCGTTAGTACTGGCAACGGGCGCTCGCTGGCGTGAAATGAACGTAGCTGGTGAACAACAATACCGTGGTCATGGTGTAGCGTATTGTCCACATTGTGATGGACCGTTATTTAAAGGCAAACCTGTTGCCGTTATTGGTGGTGGTAATTCGGGCATTGAAGCAGCAATTGATTTAGCTAATATTGTTGAGCACGTTACGGTACTTGAATTTGCAGATACGTTACGCGCCGATGAAGTGCTTATTCGTAAAGCGAAAAGCTTAAAAAATATTACTATTATTAAGAATGCCCAGACTACAGAAGTACTCGGTGATGGTAAAAAAGTGACGGGCTTAAGCTATACTGATCGCATCTCAGGTGAGAACAAACAGTTAAACTTAGCAGGTATCTTTGTACAAATAGGCTTAATACCTAACACTGAATGGTTAAAAGACAGTAATGTTGAACTCAGTCAGTTTGGCGAAATAATAATAGATGCAAAAGGAGCGACATCTTTAGCTGGAGTATATGCTGCGGGAGATGCAACGACCACACCATTTAAGCAAATCATCATTGCGATGGGCAGTGGTGCAACAGCAAGCCTAGGGGCATTTGATTACTTAATTCGTCAAACACCTAGTGAAGAGCAACGCGTAGCATAAATCAAATTATAGTCTCTTGATATAACAGCTCCCACCCATAGCTGTTTGTTCACCCAAGCCGCCCTCTCCAAAGGCGGCTTTTTTGGATAAAAAATTGTGCTAGTATTTAGGCTTATTTTTTTAAAGAGTTTTAGCATGTATCAAGGAAGTTGTTTGTGTAACAAGGTCACAGTGCAAATTGATGGCCCGATCCAGAGCATTATTCATTGCCACTGCTCGTTGTGTCGTAAAGCCAGTGGCACTGCATTTGCAACCAATGGATTTATCTCTCGTGTTGACTTTAAAGTAACCAAAGGCAATGAGTGGTTAAGCAGCTTTGAATTTAAACCAGGGCGTATCCGCTATTTTTGTAGTGCATGCGGTAGCCCAATTTACAGTGAAAACCTTGATGATATAAGCAGACTAAGGTTGCGTCTGGGTATACTCGATAGTGATATTACAGAGCGGCCAATTAGTCATAATTTTGTCAGCTCAAAAGCGAATTGGGAGCAAATAAATGCTGATATCCCACACTATGATGGTTTTGAACCGACCCGCTAAGTTCGTTGGCTGATAGTGTTTTTATAATAAGTAAACTGGTAAATAGTCTGTGCCGCAACTCTCTGTTGCTTTTAAAGCAGTTGTTTCCCAGTACTTGTTCATTGGTACTGAGCCGCGGTTATAAATTGTTCAAAACTCTCACACCACACAATAACAGTGTTAAAGCGTGCAATATTAATATCGGCTGGCACCTTAATTATAAAACCATCGAATGTATTTATGCTTGCAACCCTTGTCATTGTGCCTTTATAGGCTAAAAAATCGGCTTCATTATCAATAAAGCGATTAGCTAAATAAAGTTGGTAATCTGGGCCTGGGCTCAAGGTGCCATCAAAAGAGATCATTGCATTGGTTAATCTGACTTGGCCGTTACCATAATGCAAAGCATCGGAGCCTGCGAGGTCAGCTTTGAATTCACCACTATAAAGTGCTTGCTGAGCATGTGTGGCTAGCTCAAGTTTGCTGGGGGATGGTGGGGCCGTTAAAATTGGCAGTGTGTATAACCCCGCAACAAAGCCAACACAAAATATCATCAGATAAACGACTACCTGCCACAATTTACGCATCATAATAAGACCTTATCCATGAGAGTATTCAGTATATAGGGCAAAACAAGCGGATGCCTTCATCTATAGTTATAAGCTAGCTTACAAAATTGGATTGGGCGAGTTCAATCTTCATTTAAGTATTTACTTTATTAGGGTGCTTGACCCTATTGTGAACTGACTTAGTTGTTAGCTCGCAATAAGTAATGTGAGCTATGGTGTCGCTAATTTAGGTGAAAAACTTTTCTCGATGATAATGCGAGATCTCGTTCTTTTTCACCAAAAAATTGTTGATAAAGCTGCGCAAACTTACCGTTTTTTTGAAGTTTTAGTAACCCTGCCTCTAACTCCATTAGTAAAGCATCGTTTTGTTTATGAGTGTAAAAATAATAATGACTCGGGTATTGCAACATGATCGTTGGTTCAATCATTAAGTTTTGATGCTGCAGTTTAGTCACCTCAGCGGCAATAGCTGATACAGAGCGAGGAAAATAATCTGCCAAACCTGTCTCGAGTGCTCTAGTCATGCCTTTATAATCTAGCTCACCATTAACAGTGAAGCCATTGCGGATAAGTACATCATAATCAGACCAACTTTGCTTTTGTAATGCGATTAAAGGCTTAAGCTGTGCTGAAGTTGATATTTCAGCGAAGCGCGGTTGTTGATTTTTATTAATTATTAGTAATCGCTTGCCGTGTAAACCTTGGTAAATTGACAATGAGGTATGATGTAAATCTGGGTAGCTAGTAGCAGGGAGCGATAGCCAAGCTAAATTAATACTGCTTGCTTTTGACAACTCTTCCACCACGCGTTTTTTATTCATTGGTCTAATGGAGTATATAAAATTAACCTGTTTTCCTTGCTCAGCAAAGGCGAGCGTTAACAGCGCATGAATATAGTGATTACGAGGGGTATCGGTGTTGCTGGGGCTGGCTAAATGAAGATTAACGATTGCTTCATTTGCGTGTACAAAGCTAGTAAACGCCAGAGGCAATAACAATAACCAGAGCACGCCAAAATTATACAATTTCATCATTGAGCTATAACTTAAAATTTTATGACTCTAGTATAGCAAAATTATAATACCTTATTTTTGCAAAAAATATTATAAAAACGTAGAGGCTTTTGAATTACGTATTATACTTGTAAATATTAAAGATGTAGCTTTGGAATACTATGTTAAATAATTATTTGGTCCGTTCCCGTTTAATTGTATTAGCGCTTTTACCTGTTGTAATATTTACGATTACTGCCATATATTCAATTAGTACTATGGGAGGGTTAGTCAAAGGAATTGACAGTTTATATGAAAACCGTATCGTACCATTGAAACAGATAAAAACAGTGTCAGATAACTACGCAGTTAATATTGTTGATTTACTTCATAAATTTAGAGCCGGGACTATAAGCCAAAATGATTTATTAGCGGCAGTACAGCAGTCTCAAAATACAGCCGATAAAGAATGGAATACTTACCTTAGTACAGACTTAATCAGTGAAGAAAAAAGCTTAGTAAATACTGTTGAACAAAAACTTAAGCCAGTTCAAGCGCACCTCAAAAATTTGTTGAATAAAATACGCAATGGGGATTTCCAGTCACTCTCTCAACAGCAGTTTGTTACTGATCTATATGATGTATTCGATCCGTTAAGTGCGAGCTATCAAGCTTTAATAGAGCTGCAATTAAATGAAGCGAATCACTTTAAAAAACAAGCCGACGAAAACTTTGCGTTAGTAAGTCTAGTGATGAAATTATCAGTAGCACTGTTGATTTTTTTGTTGTTAGCCATTGCTTATTTTATTTATCGTTCAATTCAAAATCCATTGATGGCGCTGCGCGATACCATTACGCAAATTGCAAATAATGCTGACTTGCGAATACGAGCCAATGTACTTGGTGAAGATGAAATTGCAGATACTGCGCGAAACTTTAATAATATGTTGTCACGTATACATACTTTAGTAACCGATGTATCTGGGGCGACGTTAACTTTATCTTCTGCGGCAGAAGAAATGAACTCAATTAGTGAGCAAGTGGCCTCAACAGCCACAGAGCAAGAGCAACAGTCTACAATGATTGCGACAGCCATTACGCAAATGAGTAGTGCGATTGAACAAGTGGCACAAAATGCGATGGCCACATCAGAAAAAGCCACTAATGCAGATAGTAAAGCACAACAAGGGCAGCAAGCCGTTGCTGATAATATTAGCTCAATCCAAACGTTATCTAAGTTAGTAAATACAAATACACAATTAATAAACGATCTTAATACACAAACAAATGATATAAATCAGGTTGTAATGATGATCCAAGGCGTTGCAGAGCAAACTAACTTACTGGCTTTAAATGCTGCGATTGAAGCCGCAAGAGCAGGGGATTCTGGTCGTGGTTTTGCTGTTGTTGCCGATGAAGTAAGGCAGCTTGCTCATAATACCCAAAAAGCCACAGCGAGTATTAATGAAATGATCAGCAAGCTACAAGGTATGGCTCAACAAGCTGTTGTTGCTATGGGCAACGCTGAAAGTAGTGCACAAGAAAGTGTTGATCATGCAGAATATTCATCACAAGTTTTAACTGAAATAAATCAAGAGGTAACCGAAATTGCCGATATGAACACGCAAGTGTCAACAGCCACTGAAGAGCAAAAAATGGTGGCCAATGAATTAAGTAGTAACATCAACGAGTTTAGTTCTAGTATTGCATCAGTGAGTGAAAGTTCACAGCAAAACGCACAAGCATCACAGGAGTTGGCCTTACTCGCAAGTATGTTACAACAACAAGTAAATGAGTTTAAAATATAACACTGTAATGAGTGTACCTTGTTATTAATAGAGTACGAATGACAAGGTACAGTCTAAATTTATTCGTTTTCACAAGGTTTGGTTCGCGCAGTTTTGTGACAACATCAGCAAAAAAAATAAGCTGCCATACACTTTTTTATAGATAAAATCATTGTTCTATAGCTGTATGCTTTGCAAATGTTGCTGTGCAGCCACAATCCCCATTTGGTAACCATCGCTGAGCTTTTGATAGTTTTTAGTGGTGCGGCCAACGTTAAAGTCAGCCGGTGGTGCGATGATATTTATTTTACAGTCTGCAGGTGGATTATGAATAAACGCAATACTGGCATTATAGTTATCAGCTCGCGCTAAAGATGCACTGGCAAGTGCCGGGTGGTTTTTATAAATGCGGCGTGTAAACCATGGGGCCTTACTGGTTTTTTTACGATATCCAAGTGGTTGTGATAAAACGACCGTGATTTCTTCAGCTCCCATTTGATAGGCTTTTCGGATCGGAATTGAATCAGCCACACCGCCATCGGTCATGGCAACACCATCTATGACTGGGTAATCTCGATAAGCAATAGGAATCGCACAGGAGGCTTTTAACTGTTGCTCCATTTGCTCTGCTGTCGCTTTTAAATATTGCGCTGATGCTGTGTCTATATCGGTAGCGACAATATAAAATTCACAGTTCTGTGTTGCAAATGTGCCAAGATCTAAACGAATATCAGCCATGGTGGTTTGCCATAACCAATCTAAGTCAAATAAATGTCCGCCACGGATAAAGCGCGCTAAATTAATAAACTCGGGTCGACATGAATAATCAGTGATCACTTTATGATTACGTTTAGCTTGTTGGCATAAATAAGCCGCAATATTAGTTGCCCCAGCAGAAACACCAAAGCAGCGATTAAATGGTTGGTATTGTGCCCCTAAGAACGCATCAAGTACGCCGGTGGCAAATATGCCGCGCATTGCACCACCTTCTACAACAAGGGTGTGTTTGTTGTTGCTCACCAAATTTTCTCCTTTAACTACTAACATTCGAGTTAATCACTTTGCAGTGCTTCAATAGGGTCAAGCTGTGACGCTTTGATCGCGGGGTATACACCAAAAATAAGGCCGACTAACGCACAAATACTAAACGATAGCACGATGGCGGTCATTGACCACGATACCGCCCACTGCGAGTACATAGAAATAATTTCAGACAAGCCAATACCAAATACCACACCCAGTAGGCCACCTAAAATAGAAATGGTAAAGCTCTCGGCAATAAATTGTATTCGAATGTCTTTTTGTGTTGCACCAATAGCACGCAGTAAGCCAATTTCTTTAGTGCGTTCAAGCACCGTCGCCAACATGATATTCATAATACCGATACCGCCAACCAGGAGTGAAATGCCTGCCACGCAGGACATTACAATATTAAATATTTGCTGGGTTTGTTTTTGCTGGGCTAATAATGCGGCAGGAATAACTAATTCAAAATCATCAATATCACTGTGGCGATTTTGCAGTAAATGTTCCAGTGCTTGTGCGGCAACAATTGGATCAACCGATTTATCAATGGCTAGTTTCAAGCTGCTGACTTCACTATCAAGTAAGCCACTTTCAAAGCGGTGTAATGCAGTACTAAGTGGAATAAATACTTGGTTTTGTTCGTTACCGAGTTTGACTCCTTGAAATTCTTTTTTCTTTAAATAAGGCGCTTGTAAAATACCGACTACTTTAAACCATAAGTGGTTAATTTTTATTTGTTGACCGAGTGCGTCACCTAACGGAAATAGTTGCTTGGCAGTATTTGCGCCAAGCATTGCCACTTGAGCAAACCGTTGTTGATCGTTTTTATTTAATATACGCCCAGCAAATAGTTGAAAATGTGACAGCTGAAAATAATTAGCGCTTACACCTACGGCATTGGCGTCGCTGTTATTGTATTGGCTAAAAATATGATACGTCTCGATGGTTTTTTGTGCGGCAAAATCGGTAACAAAAGGCAGCGAGTCGTGGGCAACTTGGGCATCACGCAGGCTTAAACCGGCCGAATGCTTACGTTGCTCTTTGAGTTCTTTTTCATCGAACTCTTTGCCATTAACAATCAAATTATATAACCCCATAGAGTCAATCATTTTCATGGCTTCACGTTCAGCACCTTCACCAATATTGAGCATAGCAATGACGGCACCGACACCAAATATCATCCCTAATAAAGTCAGTAAAGTACGTAATTTATGCTGTGCAAGCTCTAAGGCGGTGTCGATAAATAAAGTTAAATATTTCATCAGATGTCCTTTATATCAATGAGTGAGATCACATCATTAGCAGCTAAGCCTGCGAGGATCTCTACATGACTAAGGTTATGTTTGCCTAATGAAACGGTCTTTTTGACAAATTCGCCAGCTTCTTCAACATAGACATAATGCGCATTTTGTTCGGTAAAAACACTTTGTTTAGGTACCACTAAACGCTCACTTTGCGGTGTCACTAAAATAGTCGCATTGAGTTTTAAACCCGGGCGTAAAGCGTCACTTTGCTGATTTATCGTTGCTTTTAGTTCGTAAAATTTTTGTGGGTCGCCGCGTTTTATTGATTTAGGAAACGGCGATACCGCGATTAACTCGCCACTAAATTGCTGCTCAGGCAATGCAATAAGTTTGAATGTAAGTGACTGACCTACGGATAAATCGATTGCTTCACGTTCAGACACATATAACATCAACTGCATTTGGCTAACATCAGGCAGTGCTGCTATTTTTTGACCAGGCCATAAGGATTCACCCGCTCGCGGTTTTTCGCCGCGCCAATTAGTACTATGGGTTAATAAGCCATCGTGAGGGGCGATGATCTCAAGCAATGATAGGTTAGTGTTCAACGTTGCTAATTTTTGTTTGTATTGGTCTTCTTTCATTTTTAATAACATCAACTCTCCGGTGGCACTTTGCTCAAAACGGCCAGTTTGCCAGTCGTAGTAGTTATGTTTTGCACTTAAAAACTCAACATTTTGTTGTGACTCTAAAATATCTAATTTAGAGCGAATGCGTTCATCTTCAATTGAGTAATCTTCGGCAAATTGCTTTTCTTCATTAACCAATACAATATCGTGCTCTAAAATAGTCTTATCTTTATCTATTTCTCCTGATTTTTGTGCTAAATCTTGCGCTGCTAAAGCCGCTTGATTAGTGTTTTTTTGGCTTTGCCGACGCATTTGTTCGCCATCAAAACGAGCAATGACCTGACCTTTTTTAACTTGGCTATATTCTGGCATTAACCATGCTAAAGTTTGTGGCCCACGGCTTGATGCTGGCGCAACAATCAGGGTTTCATTTGCTGCGATCAAATGCCCTTTGGCTTCAACCTCAGTTTTAAAACTGTGTTCACTAACCGTATAAGTGAGCGCGTTTTGAATTTCATGTTCTTCTGAACAACCGCTGATAAATAAAGCCGTAACGATTAAGCTAAGTGCAAAGCTCGTTTTCATAATTTTACCTCGTCGCCTAGTTGTAGGCCGCTTTTAACTACGGCGAGATTATCGGTAAAGTGACTTATCTCTATAAATTGTTTGTTATTTTCAGTGGTTGCAACATAGGGACCTTGTTGATCATATTGCAAACTGGTTAAAGGAATACTTAATACTTGAGGTAGGCGAGCGGTGGTGATCTCTAAGCGCGCAGTAAGTCCTGGGCGAATAACACTGGTGTCAATATTATCAATACTAACAATGGCATCCACAATCCGACGCTTATCTTGATATGACTTTTCTCTAAATACACGACCCAAACTCTTTATTTTCCCTGACACAACTAGTTCGCTACTGCCATCAATGGTTATTTTAACGGTTTGCCCTGGGGCAATTTTACCGCTGTCGGGTTCATCGATTTGTGCTTTTACTTGCATATTTTTAAGTACAGCAAGCTCAATAACAGGCTGACCAAATTGCACACTTTCACCAATGGATGACTTTTCACCTTCATAATTGGTTTTATAAATTACCAGCCCATCAATTGGGGCTTTTACCTTAAGGCGTTCAATATCTTGTAAATACCCGTCTACCTCACTTTGCAGCCGTGCAACTTTACTCTGCACCATTTTTAAGTTTAGTTCTTTGCTCTGTTGCTGAAACGTTTGCTTACTTTTAGCAAGCGTTAGATCGTTGTTTGCAATAGTAAAATCAATTTGTGACTTTTTACGTTCAACTTCAGAGCGAGATTGATCAACAATCTCTGCTTTACGTTTAGCTTTATCGTAGTTCATTTTCATTTCGGCTACGCTGAGGGTCAGTTCTTGCTCTTTGATAAGCTCTTTATTTTGCGCATTTTCGAGTTGTTTTTTTGCTCGCTCTAATGAAGATTGTTTGTCGATTAGCTTATCGCGAACTTGTTTGTCGTCAAACGATACCACCACTTGGCCTTTTTTAACTTGGGTGTTCTCCGCTAGCATAGTCTTAATTTGGTATTGCCACATACGGGCAACTGACGGCGGGGCAATGATCGCACTGGTTGATGACTCCAGTTCGCCATTGGCATTAACCGTGATAGCAATATCACTCTTTTTCACTAGATAATGTTGTTGCTCATCGTCATTACATGCAGTTAATAGCAACATACTCAATATTATGCATAAAACGTTATGATTCATCAGAGTCTTCTCCGATTGTTAATTTTGCACTCATGCCCGGTAACAGTTTTAAATTCTGAGCGTTAAAGTTAAAGCGAGTTCTAAAGTAGGCATCTTTGCCCCACTGAAGGCGTTCTTCTGGCTGAGTTGAAATTTCGCTTAAAGTCGCATTGAGCGGCTGTTGTAAATAGGCGTCAAATAACAATTGCGCTTGTTGGCCAAGTTGTAAATGTTGATAATCAATTTCGTGTACCCAGGCTTCAATGTAGAGTTCACTCATGGCCGGTATTTCGACAATTTTCCAGCCTGGTTGGGCTGTCATACCAACAAATGCTTTTTCGCCATTCCACGGATGGTTTGCATATAAAACGGGCCCTGTACGCTGTGCCTTAATGCTCATACTTGCCAGTTGCGTTTTATTGTATGCAAGGTCTGTTTTTAGTTGTTCAATAGTCAGTAACTGCTTATTGCGCGCAACGGTATTTTCAGTTTTAACTTGGCTGAGTTCTTCGGATGATTTTTGTTTATTGATCAGGGCTTTTTCAAGTTCGAGCTGATTTTTTTGATAATCATAGGTACTTAAGTTAGCGTGTGGAATAGCGGCATCAATACGGGCACGCGCTAGTAAAAGCTCAGTGCGCTTAAAGTTAAACTCAGCTTCTATTTGTTTTTCTTGATTGCTAGTGGTGATCCTAAGCAGCTCTTCTTCGGCGGCCTCTAAACTTACTTCATCTTGTTCAATTTCAGTGGCAATCGAGCCACTATCAAACACCACAACAACATCACCTTGTTGCGCTATTTCGCCTTCTTTCATCATCCATTGTACTTGTACTCGCCAATTGTCTGATTTTGGAGCATAAAAAATTTGCTTATCGCTGGCTTTTAGCTCACCACTGAGTAATAAACTTTGCGCGTTGCTTGAGAAAGCTAAGCTGTAAAGTAATAATCCTAAACAGGCTTTGAAACATTGATTTTTTAACATCCGCTATCCTCTATAACTATGCCATCTTTCATCCGAATAATTCGCTTAGCATAAGCAGCAATATCTTCTTCATGGGTTACCATGACCAAAGTATGCCCTTGCTGGTGGAGTGAGCAAAGCAACTGCATAATTTCATGAGACGTTTTACTATCGAGGTTACCCGTTGGTTCATCAGCAAAAATGACTTTTGGCTCGTTTACTAATGCTCTGGCAATAGCAACTCGTTGCCGCTGACCACCGGACATTTCAAAGGGTTTATGGTGTGCGCGATTTTGCAAGCCAACCTTATCCAGCATCGCCATAGCGCGCTCACTGGCTTGCTGTTTTGGGGTGTCGGTATAGCGCAGTGGCAAAGCCACATTTTCTTGAGCACTAAGGCGAGTTAATAAGTGAAAGGTTTGAAATATAAAGCCAATTTTTTTATTACGGATAGCTGACAAACTTTCGTCATCTATTTCTTTAATACTTTCACCAGAGAGCAAATAACTGCCTGAGGTTGGTGTATCGAGACACCCAAGGATATTCATTAAAGTCGACTTCCCTGAACCGGAAGCGCCCATTACGGCGACAAACTCACCTTCTTCAATATGCAATGAAACATTACTTAATGCAATGACTTGCGTTTCGCCTGCGCCATAAGTACGGCAAAGATTTTCGACCCTGATCATACAGTTACTTTTTGTTTTTATTATTATCTGATTGGTTAAACTAGCGAGTTTTATAGCGAGACACAAGTCCAAATATAGTAGTTAAATATACGTCTATTTGCAGCCTTTAATTGTTTTAACATTTAAAGGCTAATTTAATCATTGTCAGTTAACAATTGCGTGGTTTTATATTTCATTTATTGCGTTTTAGCTAAGAGTTGTGCGGGTTTAGCGAATATTTTTTGTTACAAAAAAGCCAAGTAATTCGATAAAAACTTCTTGGCTGGCTTTATGGTAAAAATCATACAGCATATTCAGAGTGTTATACCCACATCTAGGTTAAATTGCTGCAACCCACATAACACCGACTTCTTTTTTTACCACTTTTACATGGGTGCCAGCGCCTAGTGGTTGCTGGCTTTTTAGTTTCCAGCTCACTCCAGAATACGAGTAGGTACTAACACCTAACTCATCAACATCGCTAGTGAGCACAAAATCAAGCTCTGCAAAGTCACTTTTCACTTCTTTATTATCAACATTATCTTGCATGCGTTTTAGCGGTTTCCATAGTAAAACAGCGCATGCGGCGGTGATCAAGGTGTTACTCCAAAGTGCGGTGGTTAATGAGTCTTCTAACAGCGCGAAGTTCATCATTAATCCAGTTGCAAATAATGATATACCCAAAAACAATAATATAAAGGTCGACATTCCCAGCACTGCTACTTCAATTATCAGTGCCAGTACACCTAAGATCATCAGTGTTTGGGCTAAATTATTGGTAATGAACTCCATAGTTTGCTCCTTTACAGCTTAACCTTTTTGTTTGGTATTTAAGGTATTAATAATCGACATCGCTTGCGCTACCATAGAGCTGGCATCGGTGCCGTTATCGGGTAATAAAACAACTGACGATTCTTTAGCAATGGCTTGTTTTGCGGCAATTGCTTTTGAGGCGAGGTCTAATTGAATGGCTTTTTGACCTTGCTCAGTATCAGCTGCTTCACCTACTTTACGTAGTGCATCAGCTTGTGCTTCGGCTACCGCAATAATGGCTTTAGCTTCACCTTCAGCACGCAGGATTTGCTCGGCTTTTTCTGCTTCAGCGGCTAGTACTTGCGCTTGTTTTTTACCTTCAGCGACATTGATATTAGCTTGACGATCACCTTCTGATTCTAAAATTTGTGCACGTTTAACACGTTCCGCTTTCATTTGTGCTTCCATTGCTTCCATTACTGATTGCGGTGGCACAATATCTTTAATTTCATAACGTAATACTTGAATACCCCAAGGATCTGCGGCTTGGTTAATTGCCGCAACAATATTAGTATTTAGTACATCACGTTCTTCAAAGGTTTTATCCAGCTCCATTTTACCAAGCTCTGAACGCATCGTTGTTTGCGATAATTGCGTAACGGCAAACACATAATCATCAACGCCATAAGTGGCTTTGTATGGATCCATAACACGGAAATACAATACACCATCAACAATCAATGAAATATTATCTTTGGTAATAGCAGATTGCGACGGCACATCTTGCGCTTGCTCTTTTAAACTACGATCAGCGGCAATACGATCAACAAACGGCACAATAAAGTTTAGGCCTGCTTCTTTAGTTGATTGATACTTACCAAAACGTTCAATGAGCCACGCACGGTTTTGCGGCACAAATTTAACACTACTTTTTAGCAGTACTAAAACAAAAATGAGTAAAAACGCCTCAACAGTGAATAACATGTTGAGAACTTGCGTTATCGGGTCCATAGATACTCTCCTTTAATAGTGGCCAATATGGCGTGTCACATATTTATTTAATTTATATACTTATAAACGTGACTAACCCTACATTATCATTGAGCTGTAAGCCCAGCTAGTGAAAAATCGTGACAAAGTATGTCGGTAAGTTAATTACGATTGCAATATTATGGTCATGTTTTTTGAAGATGCACACAGAAAGTATGTTTGATTTTTGATCTAAAGCAAATAGTTCAGGCAGAAAGGGAAGTCTGTTTGTGAGCCTCTCAGTTAATTTAAGATTAGCAAACTCAAAGTGAATACCTTACATAGTTAAACTCACCTTCATGTAAGAATAGACCCCGCACCATGTTTAGCTCAAAACAACGTACACATTTTTTCAAACAATGTAAATATGTACTTGGTGCTGCTGATAATCCTTATCTAGATTTGTTCAGCGGTTCAACAGAACAAGTGCATCGCAAATTCTTTGCGTTTAGTGATTTAAAAGATAAACCTATTGATGGTAAGTTTGATTCTTATGGATTAAGTAAAGTTGCCACGATACCTTGGTTTTAACCCTTTATTTTTTCTCTTTAAAATTTTCTATAAAAACAATGGGTTATAACATATCGTTTTTGATAAGGTAAAATAGTAATATTTAACCTAATGGCTTGTTGTAACTTATTTTTATGCTGATATTCTATAGTTTACTGCCGCACAGGCAGCTTAGAAATCGCAATTATTAATCCAAAAGGTAGCGGGTGGGTTTACTGCCGCACAGGCAGCTTAGAAACATTCAACCTCGCCAGTAGCTAAGTCAGGTTCGTTTACTGCCGCACAGGCAGCTTAGAAAACGGACAACCAGTATCAGCCCTGCAGCTTCGAGTTTACTGCCGCACAGGCAGCTTAGGTGACGAGGGACCGACAAAAATATCGGGAATATTTTGGAACTGCGAAGCAGACCTTTATGGCGAAGGGCAGGACGCCTAAAGTAAACGACATATCTAGTAAAGAGTGCAGCGCGAAGAAGTGAGGTCATGGCAGATTTTTGTTCCCGACAAAATCTAAGTACCTAAATCCATTTAGGCAATGACCGATGTAACCAAGCTCCATGGATGGATTCAAACGCCGATGTTTTTTTTCGCGCCAGCAAGCTTAGCGCCTACGACACAGGCAGCTTAGGTGGCGAGGCAGTGAAACGAGTTTTTTGATCACTATTCGGCGCTAAAGCGCTCTTCTACAAGCCACACTACGGATGCTTACGGCGACGATATGCTTAACGTGCTAAGCACGAGCTACAAATTATTTCATGGTTTCTCATTTACCCTCACTGTCTGTTTTTTGTGCAACAAATCGTTAAGTTCTAGGAAAATGATTTGCAGAGCTGCATTTGTATGCGCTGAAGAACTGTTTTTAGCGAGTTCGGGCGATTTCTGATTGCTATTTATATTACATTTTGAGATATTATTTATAATATAATATTAACAGGAAATAGTAACAGATGACTCTGCCCAGTTCTCAATCTGCAAATGCAATCCGTATGCTTGCTGTCGATGCCGTTCAAAAAGCTAATTCAGGTCACCCAGGTGCACCAATGGGGATGGCCGATATTGCTGCTGTTCTTTGGCAAAACTTCCACCGCCACAATCCATTGAATCCTGATTGGCCTAACCGCGACCGTTTTGTGTTGTCAAACGGCCATGGCTCTATGTTGCAGTACGCATTACTACATTTAAGTGGTTATGATGTCAGTATTGAAGACATTAAACAGTTTCGCCAACTGCATTCTAAAACGCCGGGTCACCCAGAGTATGGTTATACACCTGGGGTTGAAACAACTACAGGGCCACTTGGTGCTGGTATTGCCAATGCGGTTGGTATGGCAATTGCTGAAAAAACCTTAGCTGGACAATTTAATAAACCACACTTTGATATTGTTGATCACTTCACTTACTGCTTTTTAGGTGATGGTTGTTTGATGGAAGGTATCTCTCATGAAGCATGTTCATTAGCAGGTACATTAAAGTTAGGTAAACTCATCGCTTTTTGGGATGACAATGGCATCTCAATTGATGGCGAAGTAGAAGGCTGGTTTACTGACGATACCCCAAAACGCTTTGAATCATACGGTTGGCAGGTTATTAGTGGCGTTGATGGTCACGATATGGCCGCGATTGCCAGTGCTATTGAAGCTGCGCAAGCTAACCCAGATCAGCCAACGCTTATCTGTTGTAAAACGGTGATTGGTTTTGGTTCGCCCAATAAATCGGGTAGTCATGATTGTCACGGTTCACCACTGGGTAATGATGAAATTGCAGCGGTTCGTGAGCAACTAAATTGGCCACATCCAGCGTTTGAAATTCCTCAAGATGTATACAATGAGTGGAATGGCCAAGCCAAAGGCCAAGATTTAGAAAGCGCATGGCAACAAACCTTTGCCGCTTACAGCAAAGCACACCCAGAGCTGAGTAAAGAATTTAACCGCCGTGTAACGGCTAAATCATTACCGAGCAACTTTGCAGAAATTGCTGATCAGTACATTGCCAAGTGCCAAGAAGATATGCAAAACATAGCAACCCGTAAATCATCACAAAATGCCATTACCTTCTTTGCTGAGCATTTGCCTGAACTTATGGGAGGCTCCGCTGATTTAGCCGGTTCCAACTTAACTTTATGGCCTGACGCGAAAGGCTTGCAAGATGATGCTGCCGGTAACTATGTATTTTATGGCGTACGCGAGTTTGGCATGAGCGCGATAATGAATGGTATTGCGCTGCATGGCGGCTTTATCCCATTTGGTGCAACTTTCTTAATGTTTATGGAATACGCGCGTAATGCTGTGCGTATGGCGGCATTAATGAAAGCACACAGTATTTTTGTGTATACCCATGATTCAATTGGTCAAGGTGAAGATGGCCCGACCCATCAGCCAATTGAACAAATTGCTAATTTGCGTATGACGCCAAATATGTCGACTTGGCGCCCATGTGATGAAGTTGAAACAGCGGTTGCATGGAGTCAGGCATTAATCAAAGAAGCTGGCCCAAGTGCATTGATCTTTAGCCGCCAAGGTACTAAAGCAATGCCGCGCACTAAAGAGCAACTAGCGAATGTTGCTAAAGGTGGCTATATCTTAGTTGATAGCGAGCACACACCTGAGCTGATCATTATTGCCACTGGTTCTGAAGTTGAGTTAACGGTAAATGCAGCAGCTGATCTAACCGCACAGGGTAAACAGGTTCGTGTTGTATCTATGCCATGTACAAATCAGTTTGACTTGCAAGATCAAGCCTATCGCCAGAGTGTATTACCTGTTGGTGTTGCTAAAATTGCGGTAGAAGCTGCACATAGCGATTTTTGGTATAAATATGTTGGCCAAGATGGCGATGTACTAGGTATGACTACCTTTGGTGAGTCAGCGCCAGGACCAGTTCTGCTTGAATACTTTGGCTTTACTGTGAGTAACCTAGTTGCTAAGGCTAATGCGTTACTAGACGCTTAATTGTTTTGAACTTGGGTTAAAAATTTACCTGAACAAAAAGCCCGCTGATTTAATTAAATCAGCGGGCTTTTTTATTTGCAGAATTGATTTTATATAACGACTGAAGCTTAGAACAGCTCAGCTAGAATGGCTTCTAGTTTTTCTTGGTCAATTGCAAATTGGCGAATACCTTGGCTTAGTTTTTCAGTGGCCATGGCATCTTGATTCATTTCCCAGCGAAATGCTTGCTCAGTCATAGGCGTTGGCGGGGCAACTGTTTCAGTAGCAGCAGTCAGTTGACGCGCTAATGGGGCATCTGTTGCGGCTAGTTCTGATAATAGCCCTGGGCTGATAGTTAATCTATCACAACCTGCCAGTAATTGGATTTCGCTGATGTTTCTAAAGCTTGCACCCATAACGATGGTTTTATAATCGTGCTTTTTGAAGAAGTTATAAATATGTGCAACAGACTGTACGCCTGGATCATTAGCACCGCTAAAATCGCTATCAGTTTGGTTTGCTTTATACCAATCAAGAATACGACCAACAAAAGGCGAGATTAAATAAGCACCTGCTTCAGCACAGGCACGAGCTTGAGCAAATGCAAACACCAACGTTAGGTTACAGCGAATACCTTGTTGCTCAAGTACTTTTGCCGCTTGAATACCTTCCCATGTAGACGCCACTTTGATCAGTACGCGCGAGGTATCAATATCTTGCTCTTTATAGAGCGCAACAAGCTCAAGGGCTTTATCAATAGTTGCTTGAGTGTCAAACGATAAGCGCGCATCTACTTCGGTAGACACTAACCCTGGCACTTGAGCCATTAAATTTGCACCAATTAGTACCGACAGTTTGTCAGCAGCTTTGCTGATCACCTGTGCATTGTCACTTGTTTGTTGCTTAGCCCAAGCAACGGCTTCAACAGCCAGTGGGCGGTATTTTTCAATTTTAATCGCATTGAGCAATAACGATGGATTGGTAGTGGCATCTTGCGGCTTATATTGATCGATTGCTTCAAAATCACCGGTATCAGCAACCACAGTGGTCATGGTTTTTAATTGTTCTAATTGGCTAGACATAGACATCCTATTTTCATCATACAAAATAAATTAATTAACGGCTTTTAGCATTGCTTATGACATGGTTTAAGCCCTTTATTAGTGCAAAACATTAGTTTAAAGGGCACAGGTGTCACGAATATTTCAGAATAAATCTGTTAATAATATTTTTATAATACCTTTACAATCCGTCATTATTGATATTATCATACAAATAACAGTAATGACTAACATTGTTAGTATCCAATTAGTGAAAGGTATTTATGTCTCGTTATACATTGGGCTTAGATTATGGTTCTGATTCAGTAAGAGCACTGCTTGTTGATGTAACCACAGGTAAAGAGCTGGCTAGCCATTTAGTGAATTATCCGCGTTGGGCGCAAGGTTTATATTGCGCTCCAAGTAAAGATCAATTTCGCCAGCATCCACAAGACTACATCGACAGCTTGATTGAGGTCGTCAATGGTCTATGGCAACAAGTACCTGCGGGAACTGCGGATAAAGTAATAGGTATGAGCTTTGATACCACAGGCTCAACGCCAGTGGCGATTAATAGCCAAGGCACGCCTTTAGCGCTGACTGAAGAATTTGCTGAAAACCCTAATGCGATGTTCATTCTTTGGAAAGACCATACGTCGATTAAAGAAGCGAATGAGATCACCAAAGCCGCGACCAATAACGAGGTTAATTATCTTTCACACATGGGCGGCATCTATTCATCAGAATGGTACTGGGCTAAAGCATTACATATTTTTAGAGATGATGCGGCTGTAAAAGCGGCAACTTACTCGTGGGTTGAGCATTGTGATTGGATGACGGCATTGATGTGTGGCACCACTCACCCAGAAGTATTAACACTGGGACGCTGTGCAACGGGCCACAAACAAATGTGGAATGAGCAATGGGGTGGTTTCCCACCAAATAGTTTCTTCAGCAATATTGACCCATTATTAGATGGTGTGGTTGATACGCTTAATGCAGCAACCCAACCAAGTGACCAAGTCGCTGGTAAATTAACAGCGCAATGGGCTGATAAACTTGGTTTATCACAGAATGTAGTTGTAGGTTACGGTGCGTTTGACTGTCACATGGGGGCAGTTGCTGCCAATGTGCGTCCAGGTGTTTTAACTAAAGTAATGGGTACTTCAACTTGTGATAGTACTGTTACGTCAAAGCAGCAACTTGGCGATACCTGTGTTAAAGGTATCTGTGGTCAAGTAGATGGCTCAGTGATCCCAGGCATGATTGGCCTTGAAGCGGGGCAATCTGCGTTTGGCGATTTATACGCATGGTTTAAAAACCTAATGCTGTGGCCAACTCGCCAGTTAGCAAATTTAAACGACGTTGAACAAAGCTTGATCAATAAAATTGAAGACTCAATTTTAGTTGATTTATCAAAAGCTGCCAGTGCGTTACCGGTTAAAAATACCGATGTAACAGCACTTGACTGGGTCAACGGTCGTCGCACACCTGATGCAGATCAAAGCGTAGCAATGGCCATGACGGGCATGAAAATGGGCACTGACGCGCCGCAGTTCTTTAAAGCATTAGTTGAGGCGACGGCCTTTGGCGCACGCGCCATTACTGAGCGTTTTCAAAGTGAAGGCGTGCCGATTGATTCAGTAGTGGTAATTGGCGGCATTTCAAAAAAATCAGATTACGTAATGCAAACCTGTGCGGATGTATGGAACTGCCCAATTGACGTACTTGAAAGCGAGCAAAGCTGTGCGCTTGGTGCTGCAATTATGGCTGCTGTGGCAGCGGGCGAATATGCAACAGTGGCGGATGCTCAGCAAGTTATGGCTTCTGCTGTATGTCATCAGTATTTACCTAACCCAGAGCGGGTTGCGGTTTATAACGAACTCTATGCTAACTATCAAGCGTTAGCACAGTATGTTGATGGAGCAAAAGCATGAGCTACACAGAATTAAAGCGCGAAGTATTTGAAGCTAACATGGAATTACAACGTCGTGGTTTGGTGATTTACACCTTTGGTAATGTATCGCAAATTGACCGCGACAAAGGCGTGATTGCGATTAAACCAAGTGGTGTTTCGTATGACCAAATGAAAGCAGAAGACATGGTAATTGTTGATTTACAAAACAACATTGTTGAGGGCAGTATGCGTCCATCTTCTGATACCAAAACTCATATTCACTTGTATCGTCATTTTAATGACATTGGTGGCGTAACGCATACTCATTCAACTTACGCAACAGCATGGGCACAAGCAAAGCAGAGTATTCCATGCTTTGGGACAACGCACGCTGATTATGTGCACGGTGACATTACCTGTACACGTGAGCTTACCGATGCGCAAGTAAATGGCGATTATGAGCTTGAGACAGGTATTCAAATTACTGATGCTTATAAAGACCGCGACCCAAAAGCAGCACCAATGGTGATTGTGGCAGGACATGCACCGTTTACGTGGGGTAAAGATGCAGCGCAATCTGTGTATCACGCAGCACTGCTAGAAGAAATTGCTCGCATGGCTTACTTAACTCGCACGCTTGATCAAAATGCAGGTGCGCTTAAGAAGTCTGTGATGGATAAACATTATTTAAGAAAACACGGTAAAGATGCCTACTACGGCCAAAGTAACCGTGGCTAACAAGTACAAGAGGAATTTATATATGCCGTCGTCAATGAAAGAAGTTTGGTTTGTAACTGGGTCACAACATTTATATGGCCCAAAAGTGTTAAACACCGTTGCAGATAATAGCGCTGCAATTGTTGCTGGTTTAAATAGCGAAGCAAATTTACCGGTTAACTTAGTCTGTAAGCCAACGGTAAAAACACCTGAAGAAATTCATGCGGTTTGCCAAGCAGCAAACACTGATCCTAACTGTGTGGGTTTAGTATTGTGGATGCATACATTCTCACCAGCAAAAATGTGGATTGCCGGTTTAAACGAATTACGTAAGCCATGGTTACACCTTCATACACAATTTAATGCCGCGTTACCGTGGTCTGAAATTGATATGAATTACATGAACACCCACCAAAGTGCGCATGGTGATCGTGAGTTTGGTTTTATTGGTACTGTAATGCGCAAAGAGCGTAAAGTAGTGGCAGGTCACTGGCAACGTGCTGACGTGCAAAAGCAAATTGATGATTGGTGCCGCGCTGCTAAAGGGTGGGCTGAGAGCCAAACACTTAAAGTGGCACGTTTTGGCGATAACATGCGCCAAGTTGCGGTTACAGAAGGTAACAAAGTATCAGCGCAAATCACTTTTGGTTATGAAGTACACGCCTTTGGTGTAGCTGAGCTCGTTAAAGTTGTTGATACCGTGACAGATGCTGAAGTCGATGCCCAGCTTGAAGTATACAAAACTGACTATGTGATCAGCGATGAAACGTTGCAAGATGACTACAAAGTATCGATGCTACGCAACGAAGCGCGTTTAGAGCTTGGTATGGAACGCTTTTTAGAAAAAGGTGGCTTTAAAGCATTCACTAACTGTTTTGAAGACTTGTCTGGTTTATCAGGTTTACCAGGACTTGCAACGCAGCGCTTAATGGCTAAAGGCTATGGCTATGGCGGTGAAGGCGACTGGAAAACAGCCGCTATGGTACGCATCATGAAAGTAATGGGTGAAGGCCGTGAAGGCGGTTGTTCATTTATGGAAGATTACACGTATAACATGGGTGATACCGACCAAGTACTAGGTGCTCACATGTTAGAAGTATGTCCATCGATTGCAGCGCAAAAACCACGCCTTGAAGTTCACACTCACACCATTGGGGTGAAATGTGATGTGGGTCGTTTATTGTTTACTGCTAAAGCCGGTGCGGCAATTAACGTTTCGCCAATTGATATGGGTAATCGTTTCCGTATTTTGATCAACGAAGTAGATACAGTAACGCCACCGGCTGAGTTACCGCATTTACCAGTTGCATCAGCATTGTGGGAACCAAAACCGAATCTATCAGTGGCGTCTGCTGCGTGGATCCATGCCGGTGGTGCGCACCACACTGCGTACAGCCAAGCTGTTACCACCGATATGATTGTTGATTTTGCTGAAATGGCAGGTGTTGAAACGATGATTATCGATGCTGATACCAGCATCCGTGGTTTCAAAACAGAGCTACGCCACAATGCAGCGTATTACATGTTAAAACGTGGGCTTTAATCACCTATAACAGCAGTGATCTAAGTTAACTAAATAAGCCAACTTTATAGTAAAGTTGGCTTTTGTTTTCTAAGACTTTGGAGTACACATGCTCGATCTCACAAAATACCAAGGCATTATTTTTGATATGGATGGCACGCTTATCGATTCGATGGGCTCTCATTTACAAGCATGGGAGCTGACCTGCCATGCATTAGGTTATCCGTTTGACTATGACTATATGTATAGTTTAGGTGGCGTACCAACACTTGCCACTGTTGATATTCTCAATGAAAAATATGGACTTAGTCATGATCCTGATGAAGTTGCCAAGCAAAAACACCAATTTTGGTTAGGCTTAAACCATCAGCCAGAAATCATTACTGAGACAGTCGATGTATTAAACTATTACCATGGCAAAATGCCTATTGGGGTAGGTACTGGCGCGGACCGTGCGCATGCCATTGAGCATCTAACTCAAACAGGGTTAATCGATAAAATAGACGCATTAGTTACTGCCAGTGATGTTCGCCACGGTAAACCACACCCAGAAACTTTTTTAAGCGTAGCCAAACAAATAAACATTCAACCACAAAATTGTGTGGTGTTTGAAGACACGCAAATAGGCTATCAAGCAGCTCAGGCTGGTGGTATGGACTGCATTTTAGTCAAAGACGGCAAAATACAACTAAAAAGTTAGGCGAATAAATTTGCAATCGATCACTATATTGTATTATAAAAGTATAAATGCAATTATAATAAGGTTATTGTCATGTCATTGCAATGTGTAACTCAGCGCCTAACAGCGGTTCATCAGTCGTCAACATCGATTAAAAAATTATCTCGCGGTATCTTTGCAATAGCAGTGTCCTTTGGGATTGCTTTAACCCCCGCGTGTGCTCACCAAGGAGACAATATGACCAATTCACCTTCTGCATTACTGCACGCTTATGGCAAGCTGGCAGACCAAACTCCGATCAACCAAGTTACCCTAACCAATAGTAATGGCGTGAGCGTTGATGTGATCAATTATGGCGGCATTATTACCCGTATCGAAACGCCAGACAGCAATGGCAACATGGGTAATATTGTTTTAGGTATGGATAATTTAGAAGATTACACTAATGCAACCACATACTTTGGCGCGATCATTGGCAGATTTGGTAACCGTATTGCTAATGGTAAATTTAGCTTAAACGGCACGGATTATCAGTTAGCAACTAACGATGGTGCTAACCATTTACACGGTGGTGTGCAAGGCTTTGATAAGAAAGTCTGGAATATGGTGCCATTTAGCACGCAAAACAGTGCTGGTGTAACACTAAGCCTCGTAAGTCCTGATGGTGACCAAGGTTATCCTGGTGAGCTGACCACACAAGTCACCTATACATTGACCAACAAAAATACCCTTGATATGCAGTTTGTGGCAAAAACAAATAAGCCAACCATCATCAATATGACCCAGCACAGTTATTTTAACTTAGCCGGTAAGGGCGATATTCTCGATCATCAAATGCAAATCAACTCAAACGCAATCACCCCTGTGGATGGCGGTTTGATCCCAACGGGTGAGTTAATGCAAGTGGCGGGTACACCGTTTGATTTTAGAAATCCAAAAGCAATTGGTAAAGAAATTAATGTGGATGATGAGCAGCTGAAGCTTGGTAAAGGTTATGACCATAACTTTGTGCTGAAAAACAAACCTAATCATGATTTGATTGAAGCAGCTAACGTTTATGAGCCAAGCTCAGGTCGAACCCTAACTGTGTATACCGAAGAACCTGCGGTACAGTTTTACTCAGGTAACTTTTTAGATGGAAGCAGTAAGCAAGCCTCTGGTTTAGTACATAAATTAAGAAGTGGTTTTTGCCTAGAGCCACAGCACTTTCCTGATGCACCGAATCAGCCAACATTCCCCAGTACAACTTTGATGCCTGGTGAGGTTTATTCAACGCGTATTGTGTATGAGTTTGGCACTAAGTAATGCACTTCGTTAATCAAATAGGGCTGCTGTTTGCAGCCTTAGTGATAACAACTGTGGCGCAAGCGACTGAGGTTGCGACTATTCATAGCCCAGATCAGCAGTTAGCCGTATTGGTTGATTTAGATGAGCAAGGGCAGTTAAGTTATCAAGTACAGTCAGGTAGCGATAAAGTAATTGAGCCATCTTTATTAGGTATCACGCTTAATAATACCGATTTTACTAAAAAGCTTAGATTATTAGCTGTTAAACAACAGCCGACAGTGAATGATAGCTACCAGCTTTTTACTGGTAAGCAACAGTTTGTTGATTACCAGGCTAACAGTACGGTTGTAAGCGTGACTAATCAGCAACACGAAACATTGAATGTTCGCTTTCAAGTGAGCAACGATGGGGTTGCTTTTCGCTACGAGTTAGATGGGGAGTCCTCGGATACGCGGGTCGTTATGAGTGAACAAACGGGTTTTAACTTCCCAAGTGAAACCGTTGCGTGGTTACAGCCTAAAGCGCAAGCGCAATCTGGCTGGATGAACACTAACCCTTCTTATGAAGAAGAATATTTACAAGCGACAGCATTAACGACCCCTGCAATAACCAATAATGGCTGGGTGTATCCGGCATTATTTAAGCACCAAGAGCAGTATATTTTAATCTCAGAAGCTGGTGGTGAAGACTATTACAGTGGTACTAATTTAACCAATAATAGCCAAGGGCAGTTTAAGGTTCGTTTTCCTGATCAGCGTGAAGTTACTTCTAATGGTGGCTATTTACCAGAGCATACACTGCCGCTGTTATCGCCTTGGCGTTTATTGGTAATTGGCACGTTGCAAACGGTTACTGAGTCTACTTTAGGGACTGACTTAGCCCGACCAAACCAGCTAACTAACACTGATTTTGTTAAACCGGGGATTGCTGCTTGGAGTTGGGGGTTATTAAAGGATGACTTTACAACCTTTCCTGTGCAAAAACAGTTCATTGATTATGCAGCAGATATGCACTGGCAATATGTATTGATTGATGCGGATTGGGATCAAAAAATAGGCTGGGAGAAAATGCAGCAGTTGGCAGCCTATGCTAAGCAAAAAAATGTTGATTTATGGGTTTGGTATAACTCATCAGGCGCGTGGAATAACACGGTTTATTCTCCTAAAAGTGCATTACTAACGCGTGCTGATCGCATTAAACATTTTGCAAAACTTCAAGCTATGGGAATTAAAGGCATTAAAGTCGACTTCTTCCCGGGTGATGGTTCATCTGTGATGGCCTATTACGAAGCTATGCTGAAAGACGCAGCAGCACATCAGTTAATGGTCAATTTTCATGGCACCACTTTGCCAAGGGGCTTGCAGCGAACTTATCCTAATCTAATGACCTCCGAAGCAGTAAAAGGCTTTGAGATGATAAGCTTTTTTCAAGCATTTGCCGATAAAGAAGCGCAGCATGCAGCGACCTTAGTGTTTACTCGGAACGTGTTTGATCCAATGGATTTTACACCTATGGTACTTGGTGATATTCCTAATATTGAACGCAAAACCAATAATGCCTTTGAGCTCGCGCTGCCGATTTTATTTACATCTGGGATACAGCACTTAGTGACAACGCCTGAGCAAATGACGAAAGTTTCAGAACCAGTAAAAGCTTATTTGAAATCGCTGCCTACTCTGTGGGATGAAACAAGGCTCTTGCAAGGCAGCCCAGGTAAGTATGTGGTGATGGCGAGACGTTCTCGCTGCAACTGGTATGTTGCAGGTATTAATGCGCAGGATAAAGCTATTACGTTAGATATTGACTTAAGCTTTAGTAACTTCAGTTCAGCCCAGCTACTTAGCGCAGGTAAAAAATTAACACAGGTTGAGGCGCAACAGCTCAACTCAAAACTGTTTTCTATAAAATTAAACCCCAATAGCGGGTTTGTTATAATAACTAAGGGTGATAACAACAATGAATGCACAACATCACTTGCGCACTAAATTAAAGCGTACTGCTAAAGCAACAGGCCTTGTAGGTTTATTCGCTTTGTCATTAAGCTCACTTACAGGGTGTGAATCTACAACCCGCGCAGACACACAACAAACACAAGATGCAGCACCAATCGCGAGCGCAAAAGCACCCACGCAAGATGATGGCGTATTCACTAATCCATTATTTCCTAATGGTGCCGATCCATGGCTTGAGTACTGGGATGGTAACTATTACCTAACGACGACAACATGGACATCTGAATTGGTGATGCGTAAATCACCTACTTTAGCAGGACTTGCCGATGCAACCCCAGTAAATGTATGGTCAGCGACCGATCCTGCGCGTTGTTGTAACTTTTGGGCGTTTGAATTTCATCGTGTTAAAGGCCCTGATGGCTACCGTTGGTACATGATGTATACAGCAGGGACTGATGGTACTTTAGATAACCAACATCTTAATGTATTAGAAAGTGCCGGTGACGACCCAATGGGTCCGTATGAATACAAAGGCGCACTCATGCCTGATGTATGGAATATCGATGGTAACTATTTAAGCTATAAAGACAAACTCTATGTTATTTATTCCCAGTGGCAGGGCGATCAACAGTTAAACATTATTGCTGAAATGGAAAACCCGTGGACGCTGAAAAAGAATTCACCGCACACGGTGATCACACGCCCTGAACTTGATTGGGAGATCAGCGGACGTAAAGTAACCGAAGGTGCTGAAATTCTGCAGCATAACGGTCGCACGTTTATGACTTACTCCGCAAGCTTTTGTAACACGCCAGATTATAAGTTAGGTATGTTAGAGTTGGTGGGTGATGATCCGCTAGATGCAAACAGCTGGAAGAAGTTTGACGAGCCTGTATTTGAACGTACTGATGAAGTATTTGGCCCTGGTCACAATGGCTTTTTTACCTCACCCGATG
Source organism: Pseudoalteromonas sp. SG43-6 (assembly GCF_014164365.1). NCBI lineage: Bacteria > Pseudomonadati > Pseudomonadota > Gammaproteobacteria > Alteromonadales > Pseudoalteromonadaceae > Pseudoalteromonas > Pseudoalteromonas sp. SG43-6. Next base: position 38,995 of record NZ_JACJEZ010000015.1, on the reverse strand, counting down.
GCAGTGAAGACTGGCTGGTATACCATGGCAATGACTCAGTAGAGCATGGTTGTAGTGCCACACGTTCTTTACGTGCGCAAAAATTTACTTGGAATAAGGATGGCACGCCAAACTTTGCAAAACCTGTTACACCGGGTGTTGAAGTTGCTCCACCATCAGGTGAATACGGGCCACTTGTAACTCGTGTGCAAGGTCAGCGTTATAACTTAGTTAATGCAACCAGCGGTTTATGTTTAGATATTGCAGCGGATCCTCAAGATGCGCGTGCCGTGCAACGCCAATGTGCAAGCACCAATGGTCAATGGGTGATTGATGCCACCACAGATGGTTTTGTACGTTTAGCAAATCGTGAAGACAGCAAGTTTTTAGAGCTGGCTAATTGCAGTGATGCTGATAATGCGAAAATACAATCTGCAGCGTGGCGTAATAACTTCTGTCAGCAATGGAAAGTAGCACCAAGCACTGATGGTAATGTCACTATTACTAACCGTTACACTGAAAAACCATTAGCCGTAGCAGGGTGTTCAGCCGCGCAAAATCAAGCGGTTTTACAACAAGGTAAAGATACTGCATGTGCTGATTGGCAGTTACAGCCTGTAGGTAGTGTCGCGGTAATGAGCCAACAAAGTGGTAAAGCATTGAGCGTTGCAGGAGCTGTTAAAGCGGGTACTAATGTTGAGCAACAAGCGTTTACTCACAGCGACGCCCAACAATGGTTCTTTGCACCAACAGACACAGGTTACGTTGCTTTAAAGCAAGACCTTGATAGCGATTATTGCGCTGCTGTGGCAAACAATGCTTTAGTGCCTGGCGCTAACGTTGAAATGGCTTCGTGCGAAACTAAAACAGCACAATGGCGCATTACTCCTGTTGCAGGTGGCGGCGTGATGTTGATCAACCGTTACACAAAGCAAGCACTGGGTTTAAGTGATTGTGGCCTTGCAGATAAAACTAATTTTGCACAACAACCTGATTTAGGTAACAAGTGCCAAATTTTCCATTTACGAGAACCAAAGTAAATGTAAATAAGCGTTCGACTCTCACCAAGCCACTGTTTCGATAGTGGCTTTTTTATGTGTATGTAGCGTGCGTTTTAATTTTATGAACTTACATTTGAATAGTCGTGTTATTGCCATCATTAATAAAGTGCACTCGCGGCCTGTACATTTAGTATTTTTTAACAAACTGCCAAAGTTAAGCGATTCGCTCAATATCAAAGGTGGTTGTATTTTAAGCTGTTGTCGCTAATTTAATTAGTGTAAGGTGACGCAGCAAAGGTACAATTTGATTGTCCATAATTGTAAGATACAGTGAACCAAGTGTAATGTTAGCGTAGGCTGCTAATATGTAAGGTAAAGCCAAAGATAATTATAAAATAAACTTAAAAAATAGCGCTTTTTATAGATAGAAGCAGGCACAGGAATAGGAAGCCTCATGATATTAAGAATGATTTTATTATTGAGTTTATTGTCAAATATAAATGCAAACGCTCAGGATCCAGAGCCTGAACTTACAATTTTGTTGAACGACTGGCCACCTTATAATTTTAACAAAGGTGGTAAGCTAGTTGGTATTAGCACAGAGTTAGTAGAAGCCGCGCTGCAAAAAGCGAACATCAAATACAAACTGTTAGTTTATCCTTTTAAACGCGCTTTATACACTGTCCAACAAACTCCTAACACTTTGCTTTTTACAGTAGCTCGCATTCCTGAGCTCGAAAATATGTATAAATGGATTGGCCCTTTGCACACCAGAGAGGTATATCTGTATAAATTAAATTCCCGATCTGATATACAGATCAACAAAATCGCAGATATCAAACAATATAAAACTAGTGTGCTGATGGGCGGTTCAGTTGAGCAATTCCTTAAACGTAATCACTTTCAAGAAAATATAGACTACTATGTTACTGTTAATTCAGAACAAATATTAAAAGCTTTATTTAAAAAAAGGACAGATCTGATCCCTGGAGATCCATTAGATTTAGCCTATCAAATGAAAACGCTGGGCTATGATCAGTCAGCAATTGAAAAAGCCTATTTACTGTCGAACGAAGGTGGCTATTACATGATAGCTAATAAAAAAACATCAGATGAAATGATAACAAAAATTCAGAAATCTTTAGATGAAGTGCTTGCATCAGATAAGAAAGATAAAACTATCGAAAAGTATCTACAAATAAAAAGCGGTTCCTTTAACTAAAAATCTATCGATTAAACAATCACTAATTATTTTGGTGATTAAATTGCAAAGCTTATTGCGCCTGGTAGCAGAAGGCATTTTAATGGCCGATTTACTTTTGTCAGTAAAAATTGCTGTAGCAAGGAAATACGAGTGCACCAATCTGCCTAGCGATTGGCCAGTTTTTATAACTCATAATTATGCCTAATTGTTGATATTGCGCTTATTTAAGTATAGCTAAAAACACGATTGCTAATAATAGAATATGAGCAGTACTACAATAGTAACAACTAATCGCGATTTCAGTTGATCACACCATGGCACTGACAAGTGCACCTGTGTCGGTAATACCAGCTTCTTTCATCGCTTCAGCGATGGTTTGAACTAACGAACCCATTTGAGCTTGCATTGATACAATCATATTAGTTTGCGCTTCGACTTGTGCTTTAACAGCTTCATCTTGCTGGTTATCTAGCGCTTTTAACTTTTCGAGTTGCTCTTTTTGTTGTTCAATCTGTTCTTTGATTTTTTTCAGCTGTTCGATCATTTTAGCGATGTGATCGGGCATATCTGAATTGGCCTCTTTTTCTGCTTTCTCTTTAGTTTCCCGGCCTGATATATTGTCTAACTCTTTTTCTGATAAACGATAGCCAGTAGTATCGTTACTTTTTACCGTAGACTCTGATGGTGACGCAATTGGCTGTCCCAGTGGTTTATGTATCTGCATCATGGCTCTTTATAATGTGATTTAATCATACTTATCGGCTGAAAGAGGCGTTACTAAAGGGGAGGCATGTAAATAAAAGCCAAATATTAATTTGGCTTTTATTTGGATAGCTGCACACTAACGAACTTGGTTAGCCCATTTTTCACCGGCTGGTGTGCGGCGCCATTTAAAATACTGATCAAGTGTTTCTAGCGCTTGTTTGTCGGGCACTGGGCCGACTTTCGCTTGCTGTTGAAAATACATAGTGCTGGGTTTGTCATTATTAAAAGCAGGCCAATTTGGTAATGCATCGTCATTTGGATTGCTATTTTTGGCAAAGTTAGTCCAGTAGGTTGCCATTATATCTGACATTTTTAAATCATTTTTAGTTACATTCGGATCTGCTTTATTAAGGTTTTTAAACATATAGGCTATTTCATGACCGTGGCCAGAGCCATAATCTTCATCTTTGCCGCCAAGTTTACGCTCAGGATGGTGATCAAAGTAATATAAATAAACAGGGGCTCTTCCATGTTCAGTTTGTAACTTAGCCCAGCTCCAAGTATGCCAACCAAAGGCAGCATCACGCACCAGATTACGGGCGCTGCGAGGGATGCTGTTTTTTGCAACAGGGTAAGCTTCAAGTAAGCTTGGCGCAAATTGACCGAAGCGAGTCTTTACTCCATCAACAAAATTATTAACATCAGGGTCCCACACAAAGCTGACGCCTTCATCCGAGTTATAACCAATTAAAGCAGGTACATCATTAAACTTGCCTTGCTGATAGAGCTTATATTGGTCGTCTTTTATCACATAGCCGTCAACAATGGGCCAACCACCGGGAAGTGACCAGCCTTTTGGTATAAAAGTTTTTGCGCTCATTTTTCGCAGTTGTGCAATGGAGCTTGTGCCAAACTGTTTTACATAGTCGAAACCTTCTGTTTGAGCCTGTTGTAAGGTTGACATGTTTTCACCGGGGTAGTTCTTAATGCGAGTAGGACCAAATGAACCACCACTTTGCGAGATAACTTTGTTAAATAACCCTTTAGCTAACGGTGAGGCGGCAAGCATGCTAACCGAAATGCCGCCCGCAGATTCACCCGCAATGGTAAGATTATTTGCATCACCACCAAACTCACTAATGTTTTGTTTAAGCCACTTTAAGGCGGCTAGTTGGTCGAGCAACCCATAATTACCTGATACGCCAACTGGGCTTTCCTTATTAAGTTCAGGATGGGCTAAAAAACCTAATTGACCAACGCGATAAGCAATAGACACTACTATCACGCCTTTATTGGCAAGTTCGCTACCATCAAAAATAGGATCTGATGAACTGCCAAAGCTAAAGCCACCACCGTAGATCCAAACGAGCACCGGGAGCTTTTCATTATTTGATTGCGCGGGCGTCCAAATATTCAGATATAAACTATCTTCACTGCTCCCAGATACGGGATCGCCTGCTTGAATTGGGGCAGGGGCATACGCTTGTGCTTTAAGCACACCTTGCCATTTTTCGGCAGGTTGAGGGGCTTTCCAGCGCAACTCTCCAACCGGTGGTTTAGCAAAGGGCACGCCTTTAAATACGGCTAAGTTTTGCTGGGCCGTGCCTTCAAGTTTGCCCTGTGCCACGCTGACTTGGGTTAATGGTTCTGCGTTTGCGCTGGCTGCTGCTGTAGCAAAAAATGTGGCCCATAAAAGCCGTTTAAGTTTTGATACGTTCATAATCATTCCTTTAAAATTGCTTTGCTTATCTTTTAATTGCCAATCAAGCTTATAGTTTGCTGTAGCAAAAAGTTGCGCGCCATCCCAGAATTGACCTGCAATAGCGATTTTTTGCAGATTTGCGCTTTGGTAAAATTCACTGAGCAGATTCGCAAATTGTGCTCTAATCCAATCAATGACGTGAGGGAGCATGCTATTTCTGGCCTTATTTAAGAATTTGTCATCAAGGCTGTTTTGCCTTTTGCCCAGTGCTATCACTAAGTAACCATATGAATTAATCTCAGACAGCATATGCTCAAAAGGAAATAAGGTGTCCATTCAGCCGCCGTTAGCAATAACTTTAAATGCTGTCATTTTGGCAAAGCAAAAACAGGGTATAAGAACATAAGAATACGGTACATAGCCCTTACTAAGTTGTTATTATAGTACAAATGGCACGGTAGAAGATAAGTGATTTTTTGAAATAATTGATAAATAAAAAAGCCAGACTCTCGTCTGGCTTTTCACGACAACAAACTATTGGGCAAGGCAGCTCGCCCAAAATAGTTTATTCTTGTGCAGTTGCTGCATCAAAGAGTGCTTTAATTGCATCAGCATCAATTGCACCGCTGAATACTTTTAACTCATCAATTGCACCAGCATAAGGCGTATCCCAATAGTTTACGCCTAACGCAAATTCATTGGTCTCGCCTGCAACAGTGAATACACGTGGAAAACCTGCAGCTTCAAGTTTTAATTCACCATTTACGTACATTTTTAGTGTATCACCATTGCTACCATCGACAGTCATGGCTAAGTGAGTCCATTTGTCTTTAGGTATACGAGTATCAAGCTCACCGTTATCGAAAAATGCGCCCGTAGTTGCCCAAAGTCGAGTTTTATCAGTACCATCCATTGATGGGACAAGGCTTAACCACGTTGACGAATTTGCACCGGCAAAGAATGCAGTCGTGTAACTGGTAAATACATCTGGTTTTAACCACAGTGAAATTGAATAGTCATTCGTTGTAATTAAGTTATCAGGTAATCTCACTCCAACATTACCATCTAGATGTACAGCTTGACCGATAATACCGTCAGTGAAAGTGACAGCACCGCCTTGGTTATCTATCCGGTTACCGGTTGCGTTACCTTTACCGTAAACGCCTTCAAGCTCAGCTAAATCACCTTCAAAGCTATATTGCGCAGGGGCAAGTGATTTAACGGTAACATCGAAGGTTTTAGTGTCAGTGAAGCCTTTATAGTTAATCGTTGCAGTTAAGGTGACGATTTGATCGCCTGCCAACGCACTTGGTTGATTAACGATAGCTGTGCCATTAACAGGTTTTAGGTATTCTTCATTATTTGATGTCCAACTGATACCGGATACAAATGGACCAACACGCGGTAGAGTGAGGTTATCACGCACTGCTGATACATCACCTAAATCTAATGCATCTTTTACAAAACCAGCGAATTTTGTTGGATCAGTTAAGTTATTGATAGCAGCTGCATTGATGTCTAAGTTACCAAGGGCATAGTCATATACTATTAATTCATCAATCTCGCCTTGGAATGGTAAATCCCAGCCATAGTTTACGCCAAGTGCAAAGTTACCCGTTGCATTACTAAAAAAATCAGCGCGTGGCATTGATCCTGCTAAAACCCCATCACGGTAAAGTTTAGCTTCGCCGTTGGCATAAGTGATTGCAACATGCGACCAAGTAAGCGTTGCCGGGGTTGCAGAAATGATTTGGTTCCACTGTTCAACACCCGCATCATCTAAATATTTGCTCCATAGCATTGGTGTGGTTGTAAAATGAGTGTTACCAGGGATCAAGCTCATCCATCTATCAACAGTCGTAGTGGCGAAGAATGATGGTGAAAAATCAGTTAAAACCGTTGGTTTCAACCAATAAGAAACAGTGTATGCACTTGATTGAATAAAGCTATCAGGTAATCTGACACCTGTTGCACCATCAAAACTAAATGCTTGGCCTGTTTGCCCAGCAGCATACGCTTGATTACCTGCGCCGGTGTTTAACAAATTATTATCAGTAGTTGTGGCACTTGGTAAATTTCCTAAGCTATCTGTGAGCGCATTTTCAAATGAATAATGTGCTATCGCATTTTTAAACTCAGGACGTGCGGTTAAATTAACTGTAAATGTTTTACTCGTGGTTTGGCCGTTTAGCTCAATATTGGCTGTGAGCGTCACTGATTTATTACCACGGTCTGGGGTTGGAATAAATACTGCACCGTCGCTACCTATGTAATATTCATCACTACTTTGCCAGCTGATTTGTGCGCCATCTTTACCAAGAGTTGGTAATGAGTAACCTTCATCTGCAATACTTAACTCAGTTTTAATATCCAACGCTTGAGCAACAGTGGCAAGGATATCGCTTGTTGCCGTAATATCGTCAACTTTAGTTGCCCAAACCGTTGCTCCTTCACTTGATACTCCCGACAGCGTTGGTACAAGTGCTTTATTGGCATCATCCCATTGCCATTTAGCGACGGCAAAGTAAGTGCCAGATTCTAATACTAGTTTAATATTGGTATTAGAATCATCGCTAGGATACCAAGTACCAGGATCGCTGCCTGTTACTGAGTTATCAGCATTAAGTGCAATGTGAGTTGAACGAATAGCACTGGTATTAACGGTTGTACCATGGTTTATGAATTTGTAATAACCTTGGATTTCGTCCATCGATAGTACATTCTCACCATTGAGTGGAACATAGCGTTGTGGTGAAAGTACAGGCCAACCAAGTTGGTTAATGAACATTTCATGGGTTCGTACTTGGTGTGCTTCAGCACTTTCTGGAAATTCAGTAGAGCTTAATGGGAAGCGAGTGTGAGTGACAAATAAATGTTTGCCCGATGCCTGATCATAATACGCTGAGTTATGACCCGGTGATTGATAACCCCAAGCTGGTGCTGTTTCTCCGAGCTCTTGGGTATATTCAAAACCACCTAATAGTTTTTCACCTATTTCAAGGCCGCCTGCAGAGGCAATATCGTTGCCCGCATTATCTAAATAAGGACCTTGTGGGTTCTTTGAACGTGCAACACGTACATTATAACCATCATTAGCAGCAAATCCTGCAACTGAGTAAAAAAGATAGTAGTAATCACTTTCAGGGCTATACATAGTAAATGCACCTTCCATAGCACGGAAGTCACCACCGACTAGTTTAGTTCCATAGCCTTGTCCTGCTTCAGGCATGCCTGTTGTTTCATCTATAGCAAGTACAAATATCCCGCCAGAGTATGAACCGTACACCATCCATAAATTGCCATCTTTATCATAAAAAGCGGCGGGGTCAATGGCATTGGGATCTACAGCGCCAGCCCATATTGTTTGCCCATTATCTAATGGATACTTAGCAAATTCATCATCAGTACGGTAGCCGCTGCGTAAAAAAATGCCTTTATTTTTGTATGGACCTTCAATAGAGTCTGCTTCTGCAAGACCTAAATAAGAGCGATTAAAGCATACTTCATCAACAGTGTTAGGTGTATCTGGATTATCTTGAGCGCAATGATTGTAGTAAAACCAAAACTTGCCGTTGGGTGCTTTAATTACATCAGCAGCCCAGTTACCGGTAAAGCCATCAGTCCATTCAATACCCTCTGCAATTTCGGTTGTGTAATTAAAATCAAACAACGGGCTTTCATTTACAGCACTGTTTGCTGATAAACTTGAAATCATTTCCCAGTTCATTAAATCGGTCGATTTAGCGGCAGCTAAATGTGAGCCAAAAATATAATAAGTATCATCGACTTTTAAAACCGACGGATCATGCACGGCAACATTAGTCACTGTTACATTGCCATTGTTGTTAAATTGTACACTGCTACTTACAGTTGGCTTTGCGGTTGCAGTAGGTTGTGCCGCTAATACGCCTTCGGGCGCTGAATTGCTGTCTGAACCGCATCCTGTAACAGCTAAAGCGCAGCTGATCACCATCGCTAATCTGGTTAGTTTCATTTTTTAATGTCCTCTTATAACTGGGATTTTTGTTATTTAATGTTGTCAATAAAATTGCTGTGCACCTAACGTAAAATAGCAACTACGTAGTATTGTAATTTTATAGTACTATTTCAAATGTGCAAATACTTTTGCAAAAGTAATTGTTATGTAAATAAAAAGTGCTTTGTTTACAATGCTTACAGCTGTGTTTCAATTATCATCAAGCAATGATTTGCGACGATTTTTCGCTTATTTACAGCAAGTAATGTAAGTATTACGCGAAAATAGAGGGGGTTAACCAGATCTCAGGTAAAGGTATTTACGAATGCTTTGATTTAAAATTATAAAGGTTAATAAAGTGTCTACCTAGAAAGTTATCAGAATTAACAAGGCGAGTTTACGCGTCAGGCACTTACCTATTGCAAGTTAACTCAACGCAGTTAGCGATTGAAAATCGTCTTTATAAGTAGATTTATTCACCAGCGAACAATTTTTTAAACCACGGTGATAGGGGCTCTGCAGTGAGAGCCCCTTCGTTGACTGAGTTATTTGTCTTTACTCAACCCTTCAGTGGTCATGATGATACGCTGTAAGGTACCATCATCATTGTATATAAGTGGTTCAATCGCAACTGAGCGACGAAAACGTCCGCCACTTGGCTTGCCATCTTTTGGTGGTACTGCACCTGTATGGTAAATAAAGTAACTTTTATCTTTAAACTCGATAATTGACTGATGATTAGTCTCGCTGTTACCGGCAATCTCATTGAGAATGCCTTTGTACTGCCAAGGGCCATGGATACTTTTACTCATTGCGTAGCAGATTTTTTCTGGAAATTCACATGCATAAGAAACATAGTAATATTCATCTTTCTTATGAACCCATAAAGCTTCAGTGAAATTAGGTAAGTCGATGGTTTTGATTTCACCGTCTAGGCTTAATAAATCATCACTTAGTTTTACATATTTAGGTACGAGGTTACCAAAAAATAGGTAGGTATCACCGTTTTCTTCTACGTAGGTGGCCGGATCTATATCATCCCAATCATTCGGTGTTTGGGTAGTCATATCATTAGTAACCAATGCATGACCTATAGCGTCTTTAAATGGTCCGGTAGGAGATTTCGACGTTGCAACACCAATTGCAAAACCAGGTTTAGTTTCATCATGGCGAACAGTGGTGAAGAAATAAAAGGTGCCATCACGTTCAATCATATGCGCTGCCCATGCATCGCCCTTAGCCCATTTAAAGTCAGTGGCTTTCATTATTGGGCCATGCTTTTTCCAATTCACCATATCTGTTGATGAAAAAGCAAGCCAGTCATGCATCTCAAAGAAAATATCATTATTAGGGGCAACATCATGACCGGTATAAAGATAAACTGTGTCCTTATGAACTAATGCCGCTGGATCTGCGGTGAACACGTCGGTAAATAATGGGTTTTGTGCTGCAACCATACCGCTCGATAAGAGTAATGGTAACGCAAGGGCTGTTAATTTATTTTTCATATGTATCCTTATAGATGGTGTAAGCCAAAGTATCTGCGCTTGTGTGTAGTTTTAGTTAATTCATGGCAGCTGTGAGTACTAAAAATTAGTAAAAGTACAATAAAAAACACCATTAATTGTATTATTGTATTTTTATTGTGATGACATCAGCATAACCGAGGTAAATATATAGTTGCAATGCATTTATATTTTTACACAGTATTAATGTGATTGTTATTCGCATTGTCGACTTTAAGCTTTTGAATTTCATAGCCTTACTTTTTTAATTGTTAGGTGGCTAGATGAAACAAGCTAATAAATCAACTATTTCAATGGAGTGGGTGTTAACTACTCTTTACAGGTTATTTGAATTTGTTGTTTTTTGAGTTGACCCTTAAATAGTCATACAATATGATTAAAGTCCGAGTGTAAATCTATATACATAGTCAATGTAGATATCTCGTATACTGTTTTGACAACACACAATGGGCAATGCAGTGGTCACTCTTCGGTAACTTAATTGGATAGTTCAGAGTTCCGATATAACTATAATTTGGAGAACACCGCTAATGTTTAAAAAAACACACATAGCCAGTGCGATAGTTTTGGCATTTACATGCCAACTGTCTTACGCACAGGATGAAGTAACAAATACACCGCCAGATAGCACTGATGATATCGAAGTTATCCAAGTATCAGGTATTCGCGGTAGCTTAAACAAAGCGCTAGATGAAAAACGCGCTAGCGTACAAATTGTTGATGCGATTGTTGCCGAAGACATTGGTAAATTTCCTGACAATAATGTCGTTGAAGCACTACAGCGAGTTTCAGGTGTACAAACTACCGGCCGTGGGGGCGGTGAAGTCAGCAGCGTATCAATTCGTGGTCTAAGCGATGTTCATACTACTGTAAATGGCCGTGATATTTTTACCGGCTCAGGTCGTGATGTGTCGCTGCAAGATATTCCTGCTAGCTTACTCTCTGGTGTTACCGTATATAAAACGCGATCGGCAAAGCAAGTTGAGCGTGGTATAGCTGGCTCGATTGATATTAAAACTCAGCGTCCATTTAACTTTGATGGTAAAAAAGTAGTACTAGCAGCACGCGGTATTTATTCAGACCAACCTGACAAAGTTGACCCTAATTTAAGTATGTTATTAAGTAATCGTTGGGATTTGGATGGTGCGGGTGAGTTTGGTGCACTGGTCAATGTTTCCTATTCTAAAACGCACTACCGCGATGATACATTAGCTGCAGGGGCTGCATTACCCTATTTCACAAACCAACCAGCTACTGGTTTTAGACCTTATTCTCCAATTCCTAGAACGTTAGGAGCACCGGGTAACGAAACCTCTGTTTGGCAGAGCTTAGAAAATGGCCTACCAACAACACCAGGTTCAGCGCTTGATATAAATGGCCAGTCAGCAGAGTATTTACTTGGCCGTGACGCTGTTTTTGGTAACTCTTTTAGCGGTGAACGTAAGCGCCCAGCAATAACAGCCTCATTTCAATGGGCACCTAATGATACATTAGAGTTAACGGCTGAAGGTTTTTATACTGGCTATCGTAATGAGTCACAAAATTCATTATGGCATGCGTTTAGTTACAATGATAACGTCGGCATTGAAACACCGGTTACTTACGATGACACAAATGTCATAAAGCAAAGACAAACCCTCGGCGCAGATGGTTTTGTAAGTGGTGATGCTACTTCTCAAAAAACAGACACGTATTTATACGCATTGGGTGCGAAGTGGCAAGCATCAGATTATCTGACCATTAATAGTGAACTGGTATATCAAAAAAGTGATTATGAAAGCGACTTTTTAGCAATGCGCTTTAATCGCGCAACTTTTCCTACTCTAAACGTTGATTATAATAATGGTGGAGGTGTACCCGCAGTCGTATACGAAGACGATCCTAATACACCTGTAAATGAAGCTGATATGAGCGCTGTTGCAAACTGGAATGCTGCTGATCTATATGACAATGGTGATGGCAACAGTGGTGACTCAATTGCGTTTACGTTTGACGCAGAATATTTATTTGGTGGCACATATATTGATAAAGTTTCTTTTGGTGGGCGCTACGAAAAACGTACTGCAGAAGCATTCACTCGTACTCAGAATAAATATCAACCAACATCGCTAACTAATTTCATGAGCCAGTTAGTTGAAGCAGGTGTAAGCGATGACGGATCTGGGCTTATCTATCAGGTTGATGATTACTTTGATGGCCGAGCTAACGTTTTCAATAACTTTATCGCAGCAGATGGTGGTTACTTACTTGATAATGTAGATGCTGTCCGCGCTGTCTATGGGTTTAACAAAGAAGATAAGTATAAAACGTTTGATATTAAAGAAGATTCTTATGCTTTATATAGCACAATGAACTTTTATCTCTTTGAAAATATTAGCGGTGAGGTTGGTGCTCGTTACGTGAAATATAATCAAGATATGAAGTTTCAATCACTATTATCTAAAAATCCTGCTCAGTATGACCAAACCGTTGAATCAGAAAGTATCAATAAGTTGCTACCAAGTTTATCTCTAAACTGGAATATTACAGAAGATATTGTCGGGCGTGTTGCGTATACAGAAACACTAAGAATGCCTAATTACGCTGATTTAAGCTCTGTGGCACGTTACGAAGATCCAATTACCAAAGCGCAAGAATATGGTACCGGTAGTACTGGTAATCCTAATTTACAAGCTACTGAGTCAAAAAATTATGACTTATCGCTAGAGTGGTATTTTGCTGATACAAGTTCTTTATACGCGTCTTACTTTAAGCGTGAAATTGATGGGTTAGTCATTTCATCACGTAGAAATGTTGTACGCGAAGGCGATGATGGCGAAACTCGTCCATACGTTGTTAGCTTTCCTGGTAATGCGTCAGATGGTGAATTATCTGGTCTCGAGTTAGGATTAGTCTATTTCCCAGAAAATCTGCCAGCCGTTCTTGATGGCTTAGGTATGCAGGCAAGTTACACTAACTTAGACTCTTCGCAGGACACTCCTGACTTTGATTCGTTAGGCAATATTATTGGTTATACCGAAACAAGTATGACAGGCGTTTCTGATGAATCAGTTAGTGTCGTTGGTATTTACGAGCGAGAGTCATTTGATATGCGTTTGTCATACTTATGGCGCTCAGCGTTTTATAGCGGAACAACGGATGCTACTTTTGCGAATCCATTACAAATTTGGAATCGCCCAGAGCAAAGTTTAGATTTCCAAGTTAGTTATAACATTACAGAAGATGTTACTGTCACATTTGATGCTACTAACTTGTTAGATGATAAGTATCAAACTTATTATGGAGAAGGTAACGAAAATCTATTTAATGCGGGAAGTAGTATTTTTTCTCGTACATTTGCTTTAGGTGCACGGTATTCATTCTAATGTAAATTAGAGTATAAAAAGCCCCGATAACCTCGGGGTTTTTTATGCTTATTCATATTATACAGAAAATTATTCCCATTGCTTGTAAAGCTAATTGTTTCGTCTTTTTTGTTTCCCCGTACTTGGAATTACCGATCTTAATATATGTTATAGCTATGGAGCATTGGCATACCCTTTCAAGTGAGTTGTTAATTTGTAGTATAATAATTATTTGATTTAGGATGAGTTATATTTCACTTTTTGATACTTCTATCTTTCCCGTAAGATTATATTTCATCAACCAATTGTTTTTTATGGCCTTGTTGCCAAGATTTGTTTTTTTGATTTTTATTTAACATTTATTTATTTTTATCAGTTGACTGTTAATTAATCATACAATATTATCAATGTCAGGCAGCAAATAATTAACATAATAAAAGGCAACCTTAATACAGGCTCTGACAACAAGTTTGTAAATAAGGGGAAGCAGAGGGTAATAGCCTTCTGGGGAAAACAAATGGAGAACACCACTCATGTTCAAAAAAACACACATAGCTAGTGCAATAATCATGGCTGTTTCATGTCAGTTTGCATATGCGCAGCAAGAAGATAATGCATCGGTAAATGCTGAGAAAGACGACATTGAAATTATTCAGGTTTCTGGTATTCGTGGTAGCTTAAATAAGGCACTGGCTGAAAAACGCTTTAGTACACAAATTGTCGACTCTATTATTGCAGAAGATATTGGCAAGTTCCCAGATAACAATGTAGTTGAAGCACTACAAAGGGTTACTGGTGTACAAACCACAGGCCGTGGTGCTGGTGAAGTGAGTACTGTGTCTATTCGTGGTCTAACGGATGTTCATACTACGGTCAATGGTCGAGATATTTTTACCGGTGCAGGGCGCGATGTTGCACTGCAAGATATTCCGGCGAGCTTACTATCTGGCGTAACAGTTTATAAAACGCGATCAGCAGATCAAGTCGAGCGAGGTATTGCGGGTTCAATCGACATTAAAACAAATCGCCCGTTTAACTTTGATGGCCAAAAAGTTGTTTTAGCTGCACGTGGTATTTACTCCGATCAACCAGATAAAGTTGACCCAAATATTAGTGCACTGCTAAGTAATCGTTGGGAAATTGACGGCGCTGGTGAGTTTGGTGCACTGTTTAATGTGTCGTACTCTGAAACCAATTATCGTGATGATACGATAACTGCAGGTGCAGCGTTTCCATTTTTTACTAATAATCCGCAAGCAATGTACTCTCCTTATTCACGTATTCCTGAATATGACTCGCAAGGAAACAAGGTTTGGCAGATTGGTCAAGAGAACGGTTTACCTAATACTCCAGGGTCTAAACTAAACGTTGAAGGTGAGCCGACAGAGTATTTAATAGCACGTGATGCTATCTTTGGTACGTCATTTACTGGTTTACGTAAACGTCCAGCAGCTTCTATCTCGTTGCAGTGGGCACCGGTTGATACTTTAGAAATAACCGCCGAAGGTTTTTACACCGGGTATGAAAACGAGTCACAAAATGCGATGTGGTTTTCAAACACGTTTGAAAACGGCAATGGCAATATTGAAACACCAACTATTTTCGATGGCACTAATGTAGTTAAAGAAAAACAAGCGATTAATGCAGGTGGTTTCCAAAGTGGTGATTTCTCATATGGTAAAACAGATAGTTACTTATATGCACTAGGTGCACAGTGGCAAGCTAGTGAATATTTAACAATTAACACTGAAGTTGTTTATCAAGAAAGTGAATTTGAAACTGATTTTTTTGCAATGCGCTTTGACCGTGTAGCCAAAGGGTTAAATGTTGATTTTAATGATAATGACGGAGTTCCTGGGATTGCATTTTGGGATGATCCTAACACCGCAGTAAATGAAGCTGATATGGCTGCAATACAAAATTGGAATGCGGGTACGGTGTATGATAACGGCGGTGGTAATCGCGGGGATTCTACGACATTTACTTTTGACGCTGAATATCTTTTTGGTGGTCGATTCATAGATAAAGTGAAATTTGGCGGTCGCTACGAAAAACGCACAGCTGAAGAGTTCACTCGAACAAATGAAGGTGGGATTGGTAATACTAGTGTTGAAAGTTTAATTCAACAATTGGCCGCAGCAGGAACTACTGGTGATGGATCCGGTATTGTATTCCATGTGGATGATTACTTCGATGGCAGGGCAGATACATTCAGTAACTTCGTTACCGCTGATGGTGGTTACATGCTTGATAACGCTGGTGCAGTACGCAACGTGTATGGTCTAGAAGCCGAAAATGTTTATAAAACCTTAGATATTGAAGAAAACTCGTATGCATTATATACAACCACTAATTTTTTCATAACTGAAAATATAAGTGGGGAATTTGGGGTGCGTTATGTCAAATATGAGCAGGATATGGACTTCACAGCAGAAACTGGAACAAATACTAATATTTTTGATTCAAGCTCTGCGAGCGCAGACGTCAGTAAATTACTGCCAAGCTTAGTTCTAAACTGGAATATAACCGATGATGTGATAGGTCGTTTTGCTTACACTAATACCTTACGTATGCCTAATTTTGCAGATTTAAATGCCTTGCAGTATTTTACGGATCCTCTTACAGAGGGAACTAAGAATGGGACGGGCACAGGAGGGAACCCGCAATTACAACCTGAAGAGTCGACAAATTATGATATCTCTTTAGAGTGGTATTTTGCCGATTCAAGTTCACTTTACGCAACTTATTTTTTACGAGAAATAGATAGCCGAATAGTCCCAGGGCGAAAAGTTGTGATGCGACCTGATAAGAATGGTGACATTATTCCTTACGCGCTTAGTGCCCCTGTTAATGCAAGTGAAGGCGAATTATCTGGTTTGGAACTTGGTTTAGTATATTTCCCGGATAACTTGCCTGAAATGCTAAATGGGCTTGGTCTGCAAGCAAGTTTTACCGCACTAGATTCATCTCAAAAACTACCTGAGTATAACAACGATGGAACCATTAGCGGTTATGTAGATTCAAGTATGGCTGGTGTATCTGATCAATCATATAGTGTGGTGGGTATTTATGAGCGAGATTCGTTCGATATGCGCTTATCGTATGTATGGCGTTCAGAGTTCTATACCGGTAACGAAGCGGCTATTTTTGCTAATCCATTGCAATTTTGGAACCGTTCAGAACAAAGTTTAGATTTCCAATTTAGCTATGATGTAACAGATGATTTTGTGGTGACTTTTGATGCTACAAATATACTCGACGATGTGTATCAAAGTTATTATGGTGAAGGCAACGAAAACATCTATAACTTTGGTAACGGTATATATTCACGCACTTTTGCAATTGGTGCCCGTTATTCTTTCTAAGTTTATATAATCTTTAAAGTACAAAACCTCGACTTTGGTCGGGGTTTTTACTTATCAACTCATTGAATTAATTTAACTTGTATTTATTCGCTCTGAGATAGTTGAGCTTCCAAAATTATGATTCGTCGAAAAGAGTTGCGATCCTATTAGTATGATAATACTATCAATGAAGTTATCATTAAATTTACAATAATAAGCAATACAATGGTCACCAGTGTGATAAAACAAAGAATAGGTGACCTTTATTATTTTAAATATGGCGTATTAAGGTACTACATATTTTAAAAATCAGGTAGTTGTATGGAAAATCAAAAGTTATCAGTGGTAGAAAAAGTCGGTTTTGGTGCCGGTGATATGGCAGTAAACGTTATGGTTGCTGCATTATTTTATTTTATGTCGTTTTTCTACACCGACATTTATGGCCTCGACCCTGTTGATATGGGTATTTTATTTTTAGTTGCACGTTTTGTTGATGCGTTTACTGACCCATTAATGGGCGTGATTACCGATAAAGTAAAAACTCGCTGGGGGCAGTTCCGCCATTGGTTCTTATTTTTATCTGTGCCATATGGTATTTCAATCGTCCTGCTATTTACCACTCCAGATTTTGATTACAATATGAAGTTGGTGTGGGCTTACCTTACTTATTTATTTGCCACCTTGATGTTTACCGGTGTAGCAATTCCTTATATTTCGTACATTGGCGTATTAACCGCAGATCCTAAAGAACGTTTATCAGCGAATGGTTATCGGATGTTTTTTGCCAAAATAGCCAATGTTATTATTGTATTTTCTGTACCTTTACTGGCATCAATGTGGGGCGGTGGCGATATCGCTCATGGTTATAAACTGGCAATGATTTTAGTGTCTACCTGTGGTGTAGCATTGTTTCTGTTTTGCTTTTTTACTACTCGTGAACGTATTACTCATGAACCACAAACCGAAAGCATACTGACCCAATTTAAAGTGCTGATTAAAAACGATCAATGGTTGCTGCTATGCGCCGCATGTGTGCTTGGTACTTTAGGTTATGCAATTCGTGGCAGTGTGGCTATGTACTACGCTAAGTACTATTTAGGTGCTCCTGATCTGGCGGGTACTTTTACCAGTGCCGGTATCGCAGCATCAATAGTATCTATGGTGGCAAGTACGTGGATCACCCAACGTTATTGTAAGTTAAAACTATTTAGATGGTCACAAATCGCAGTGTTGTTTATTTCGCTGATAATGTTTTTTGCAGTGCAACCTGGTGACATCTGGTTGGCCTTTGTGTTGTATATCATTTTATCTTTCGTGGTTGATTTGCATGCACCGGTGTTTTGGTCCGCGATTGCAGAAGCGGTTGACTATGGCGAAATTAAAGACGGTGTTAGGGCATCAGGTTTGTCATTTGGCGGGATTTCATTTTGCCAAAAAGCCGGTGGTGGTTTAGCGGGTCTTGCCGGTGGTTTACTGTTAGCTTTTTTTGATTACCAGCCAAATATTGAACAAAGTCAATTTACCATGACTGGATTAGCATTAATGCTGACCATTATTCCTGGTGTGTTTCATGCCATTTTGGGCTTTGTGCTATTTAAATACAAAATTACCGATAACTATTATACCGATATGGTTAAAAACCAGCGGTTACCAGAATAATTTTAGGAGCATTTATGTCAACTTTACCTAAACCTTTGATCCCACAACGTGCTGATCCATATATTCATAAGCACACAGATGGTTATTATTACTTTACCGCGTCAGTGCCTGCCTATGATGGCATTGAACTGCGCCGTGCAAAAACCCTAGAAGGGCTTGCAACTGCAACGCCAAAAATGGTCTGGATGAAGCCACAAACAGGTCCATATTCTGAGCTTATTTGGGCTCCTGAGATCCATTTTAATGATGGCGCTTGGTATGTTTATTTTGCCGCAGCACCGAGTCGTGAAATTAAGCACGATTTATTTCAGCATCGTATGTATGCAATTAGCTGTAAAGATGCGGATCCGATTGAGGGCGAGTGGCAGTTTTGCGGTCAAATTGAAACCCCATGGGATACTTTTTGTTTAGATGCCACGACTTTTTATCATAATGATGAGCTTTATTATTGCTGGGCACAAAAAGAACCGGGTGTAAAAGGTAACTCAAATCTGTACTTGGCAAAAATGTCATCACCAACAGAGATCACTGGCGAAATCACCCGTTTAACCATCCCTGAACTTGATTGGGAAATAATTGGTTTTTGGGTGAATGAAGGCCCTAACGTACTTAAACGTAACGGTAAAATATTCTTAACGTATTCAGCCAGTGCCACCGATGAAAACTATGCTATGGGCTTGCTATATGCGGACCTAGATAGTGATTTATTAGATATAAATAGCTGGACTAAAGTGCAAGAGCCAGTATTTCGTAGTAACGAGCCTAAGTCGATGTTTGGCCCCGGGCATAACAGTTTTACGCAAGATGAAAATGGTAACGACGTGCTGGTTTATCACTGTCGTCAATATACTGAAATTGAAGGTGATCCACTGTGGAACCCAGATCGTCATACCTTCACAAAATCACTAAATTGGGATGATAACGGTATGCCTGTTTTTGGTAAGCCTGGCGAACAATAAAAATAACAAAAGGACTCTGTGTATGTTTGTTTTAGCAGTAAAAAAATTACCACACGTTATTAGTTTTTCTCTTGCGGTAATGTTGTTATCGGCTTGCAGCGAACACCCTAATGCAGATGATAAAACTGTTAATACGCATCATACACAGCGCACACCACAACAACTTTTTGCACTTGAGCAAGTTAGCTTAAGTGCAAGCCCATTTTTACATGCCCAGCAAACTAACGTTCGTTATTTATTGGCATTGCACCCAGATCAATTATTAGCCCCTTACTTACGTGAAGCTGGTATCGAGCCCAAAGCGTCATCTTATGGTAATTGGGAAGACTCGGGGCTTGATGGTCACATTGGCGGTCATTATTTATCGGCGTTAAGCCTTGCGTGGGCTGCAACTGGCGATGAAGAACTAAAGCGCCGTTTAGATTACATGTTAAATGAGCTACAACGCGCACAACAGGTTAATGACGGTTATTTAGGAGGCATACCAAATGGTCAAGCGATGTGGCAACAAATCCATGATGGCAATATTAAAGCCGATTTATTTAGTTTAAATGATCGTTGGGTGCCGCTTTATAACATAGACAAAATTTTCCATGGCTTGCGTGATGCTTACTTGATTGCAGGCAGTGAACAAGCAAAAACCATGCTGTTTGATTTAGGCGAATGGTTTTTAAACTTAACCTCTAAGTTAAGCGAGCAGCAGATTCAACAGATGCTGTATTCAGAATATGGCGGTTTAAATGCGGTATTTGCCGATATGGCGACGATCAGTGGCGATAAGCGTTATCTCAAATTAGCGCAACAGTTTACTCAAAATAGCATTGTCGATCCGCTGTTAAAAAAACAAGATAAGCTAACTGGCTTACATGCTAATACCCAAATTCCAAAAATTATTGGTATGTTGAAGGTCGCTGAGGCCACTGATGATAAAGCGTGGCAACAAGGCGCAGATTATTTTTGGCAAACAGTGACTAAAGAGCGCTCAGTGGCCATTGGTGGTAACAGTGTGCGTGAGCATTTTCACGACAAAAAAGATTTTACCGCGATGGTTGAAGACGTTGAAGGCCCTGAAACCTGTAACACGTACAACATGATGAAACTCAGCAAGCTGCTGTTTCTGAAAACCGCGGACACTCGCTATTTAGAATACTACGAGCGCGCAACCTATAACCATATTTTATCGTCACAACATCCTGAGCACGGTGGGCTTGTGTACTTTACGCCAATGCGTCCTGGGCACTATCGTATGTATTCATCGGTACAAGATTCAATGTGGTGTTGTGTCGGTTCGGGTATCGAAAATCATAGTAAATACGGTGAGCTGATCTACAGTAAAAATGACGATAACTTATGGGTAAATCTATTTATTCCAAGTACGCTTGATTGGCAGCAACAGGACTTAAAAGTAACTCAACAAAGCCATTTTCCGGATGCTAATAATATAACCTTAGTGATTAACACATTAGATAAAAAACATAACTCATCAGCGCAGCTGCATATTCGTAAACCAAGTTGGGTTACTGATGAATTGCAGTTTAAGCTTAATGGCAAAGCAATAAATGCCACTGCAGAGCAGGGGTATTACGCAATAAAACATGACTGGCATGATGGCGATAAATTAACTTTTTCTTTAGCGCCAAAACTGTACACAGAGCAGTTGCCTGATGACCAAGATTACTATGCGGTATTGTATGGTCCTGTGGTAATGGCAACCAAAGTACAAGCGTTTAAAAATGAGCATTTAAACTTTGTTGCTGATAACAGTCGCATGGGTCATATTGCAGCAGGGCCTACCTGTCCACCCGAAGCACTGCCTATCATGCTCAGTGAACCCGAGCAGTTTATTGCTGATTTAAAGCGAGCCCCTAGCGCAGAACTTGCATTTACCACAGATAAAAATGTCGCCATTGCTCAGCAGGGGATAGGGAGCACACAAACAACTCAGTTAATTCCGTTTTTTAGGCTTCATGATAGTCGCTACCAAGTTTACTGGCCGCAGCAAAGTGAAGCCGAATTTACTCAATTTGTTAAAGATTCAAAAGCGGCTGAACAAGCAAAAGAGCAATTACGATTATTGACCGTTGACCAAATTACACCGGGCGAGCAACAGCCTGAAGTTGAGCATGACTTTAAAGGTGAAAATACCCGTGCAGGTGTTAATAACGGCCATCATTGGCGTGATGCAACAGGTTGGTTTGAATATAAGCTAACTAACTCAGAGCAGCAGGCAGTTGCACTGCGTATCCGTTACTTTACTGCAGATGTTGGACGTAAGTTTACTATCACAATTAATGGTGAGGTGCTGGCAAAAGTTAGCTTACCTGCTAAGCAAACCGGTGCAGAATTTTACAGTATTGATTATCCATTAACTGATGAAATGAAAAAAGCTAGCTCATTAACACTGCGCTTTAGTGCAATAAAAGGATCGGTTGCTGGTGGTATTTACGGTATTCGTTTAATCAATAATAACTAGTAGGACGAGTATGAGTTTACAGCATTATGACGATGTGCATTCTAAAGTGAGTGTTCGGCGCTACCCGCTCGCAGAGCAATACATAACACAGCCTGGTGTGCATGTAACCGGCTCGGGTTTAATGTATCGAATTATTGAACTGGGAAGTGGCGAACCACCTTCATGGGATGCTACTGTTAAGGTGCAGCAACGCGTGATGACTGCAACAGGGCATGTGCTTTATGATACGCGGCAAATCGAGCAAGTGGCTGAGTATGAGATAGCAGAAGCAATTGAAGGTTTGCAAGAAGCACTCATGCTGATGCCTAAAGGCAGCCGTTATGAACTTTTGATTTTACCGCATCTAGCCTACGATATTTACAGTGTGGCACTGAATGAATCTTTAGCGACAAGCAGTGAGCAGCTTATTTTTATGGATATTAAACTCATTGATTTTAGCGAGTAATATTGGTGCTAGAGCAGTAATTCTTGTGTTAATAATGCGATATATCAAAACAAAAAACCTGCAAAAAATGCAGGTTTTTTAGTGGCTGTTCTTAAGTGTTACTTCTCAATCAGCTTAGTGGTGCGCTTGTTTAGATCTTTGCTATCAACTACTGGCCAGTTATCGTCCCAAGTCATCGGTAGAATACGTAATTTTTGTAAACCGTTATCAGCCGTTTCGTAAGCATGAAGTACTAAGTAATCTTTACCGTCAAAGGTATAAGCGGCATTATGACCAAGCGCTACCCAGTCTTTATTACCTTCGATCACCAGCGAACCACCGCCATTATTTAAGTCACGGCCTTCTTTATCAAGGTATGGGCCTTCTACGTTTTTACTGCGCCCTACACGGACATTGTAAGTGCTGTCTAAACCTTGGCAGCATTTATCAAACGACACAAATAGGTAGTAATAGCCATTCTTTTTAAAGATATATGGTGCTTCTACAGGTCCGTGTTCAGTGTTAGGGCGTGCTGAAATGCTATGCCATTCTTGTGGTTGTGCCAAACGTACCATATCATCGTCAAGTTTCACTAATTTAAGACCGCCCCAAAACGAACCAAAGCTCATCCATGGTGTACCATTGTCATCTTCAACAATCGCTGGATCTATGGCATTCCAGTTATCACGCTCAGGCACAGACTGTATAACTATACCGTGATCTATCCATTTATAATCTGGTGATTTAGGATCTAGAGTTTCGTTAACCGTTACACCGATCGCCGAGGTGTTTTTACCAAACGCAGACACAGAATAATAAAGGTAAAACTTGCCATCTTTTTGGTATACATCCGGCGCCCAAAGGTGGCCACCAAAGTCACTGGCAACTCGTTTTGCCCAGCTCGGCTCGTCTTTAAATACGCGCCCGGTAAGCTGCCAATTTTTCATGTCTTTGGATTCGTAATACGTGATCCCCATACCCGTGCTAAAGACGTAATAGGTATCGCCTTCTTTGGTCATTACAGGGTCGTGTACTTCAACTTGTTTAGCCATGGTATTACTTGCTAAACAAAGTAATGTGCTTGCACCGAGCAGTTTACATGTATGAGCGAACTTTTTTGCGTGTTTCATAGTTGCCTACCTTTTTATTTTAATCATTAAACTTATCAGCTACTATAATATATATAATACAATATTAACAATGGAAATTAAACTATAAAAATAGGAAATACCATGGCCAAGAATCTGATTGCCACTGCAATTATAAGCGTACTTAGTATGTCATGCTTTTACAGTGTTGCAGAGGCAAATAATAGCCCAACATTAATGCCAATTGATAACCCGATTGTTTTGCAACGCGCAGATCCTTGGTTGGTCCGCGATGAAAAAACCGGTTGTTATACCTTTATTGGTACATCCCCTAAGTTTGACGAAATTGAATTACGTCAAGCTTGTAGACTTAATGACTTGAAACTAGCAGAGCCAAAAGTGATTTGGCATAAAAATGAAAAAGGCCCAATGAGTACCAATATTTGGGCACCAGAGCTACATAAAGTTGATGGCAGTTGGTATATTCATTTTGCAGCGGGTGATGTAGAAAAGCCGTTTAGTATTCGTATGTTTGTGCTTAAAAATGACAACAAAAATCCGATGAAGGGCCAATGGCAAGAAATGGGGCAATTAAAAACCCACCTTGATAGTTTTTCGTTGGATGCCACAACATTTAGCCACAACGGCAAACGCTATTTAGTTTGGGCACAACAAAACCAACCCGCAACGTACAACTCTGCATTGTGGATTGCACAAATGGACTCACCAACATCGATAAAAGAGCCAATAGTTAATATTTCAGAGCCAACACTTGATTGGGAAATACAAGGCTATAAGGTGAATGAAGGAGCTGCAGTGATGATCCGTGAGGGAAAAGTGCTACTTACGTATTCTGCCAGTGCCACCGATGATCGATATGCAATGGGCTTGTTATGGGCCGATGCCGATGCAGATTTACTCGACCCCGCAAGCTGGCATAAAAAGCCACAGCCAATTTTTGCAAGTAACGAAAAAGTAGGGCGCTTTGGTCCAGGTCACAATAGTTTTGTAAAAGCAGAGGACGGTGTTACAGACTTACTAATTTACCATAGCCGTGATTATAAAGAGTTACAGGGTACACCCTTAACAGATCCAAATCGCCATGCGCGTGCACGCGTAATAAAGTGGGATGACCAAGGATTTCCTATTTTGTCTAAAGAAAAAGGAGACTAATTATTAGTCTCCCATAGTTAATAATGAGTTTACTACAGTCAGATATATGCCGATGATAGTGATTTAAAATATTCTATAGGTCAATTACGAAGGGATGTGCCAGTATCCTTTGTGTTTGCTCGAGTGTTAGCCCTTTAGCGGTTGCTGCTAAAGGAACGCGGTGCATCAGATTGTTGACGGTGGTGCTGGTTAAATCATCTTCAGTTCCATTGGCTTCTACGGGGTGAGCGAGTCCAAGGAAGTGGCCAATTTCATGCGCTGTTAATCGTGCTATCTCGTTTATAGTGCCAGGAGCACTTTGTGGGAAAGCGCAATTGGTGGGTGATACAAAAATACCATCAGCCACACCTGCGCCACCAGGGATACGAGGCGTAAACCCTGCTAAATTTTGTAGGCCAAAGCCAGTTTGTTGTTTAACGCATTTGCCAATAACAACACTAATCGTATCCTCATCTTTGCTTTTAAGTTGTGACAAGATATTTGCTAAAGGGGTTAAATCGTGAGTACTTTTCATTATGATGGCTGCATCATCTATAAATTCAACCTCAGTTACATTAACGTTCAGGTCTAATTCAAGGCCAATTAAAATAGAAAGTGATTCAACATCTATTTCAGAAGCAATAGCAGAACTTAAAGCAAACCTTACGTTAATGCTTGGATTAGCTGGCATAGCAGAGACGAGCAATTCTATATTGATATTTTTGGCTAGAGTATCTTTGGAAAAAGAGTCACACGGCACTGGTTTAAATGTCATTTGAGTGATTTCTGCTGCAACACCTTCTAATACAAACAAACCCAGATCAGAGAGTTTATTTGTTCTCCAAAGGTGTTTATTTGCGCTCGACTTATCGGTTATTAGCGTATCGCCATTAACATTTAAAGCTGATGAGGCAATCAAACATCCCTTGGGCAACGCTGTTACACGAAGTGCTCGGCGGTTATCACTTAGGGGGATCTCAACGGCAAAACTGTTATTTTCGGTCATATTTTGAAAATTAACGTTAAGCGGTGTCCAATCATTTTGCTTAGTCTCTTGTTCAGTCGTTTGCTTAGTAGGTTGTTCAGTAGCCTGTTCGCTATTACAGCCTGTTAAAGTAACAGCTGCAAAAGCGTATAACATTGGCATAAACTTTCTCATCTCAAATCCTTCGCGCTAAGATACCTACCAATACGTCTTTTAATGTATACATCTGATTCACGTTTATACTGAGTTACTAATAGATTTTTCGCTTCTTGTGTTTGTTGGGCGCCAAGTAAATCAATACTTGCGGCACGTAGTTGTGGATCGAGTGAATTTACACGCTTGGCAAGCGCATCAACCATGTCGGATGATGCTGCGCCACTATCTTTAAGTGCTTTGACTAATGCCGCGCTTACTGAAGGGTAAAATAAAATGGGACAGGCACATTATTTTAAAATCTGTCCCATTCGTATTTTTCACCCGTAGGAAATGGCTTCAGCCATGAATTTTTTAAGTTTTATGCGTTCCTCTTTTTAAATCAGTCAGTTAATTTTGCACAAAGATAAGTGAATGAGGGTAAGTGAGAAAGGCATGCCTGTAGGAGATGGCTTCAGTCATGAATTCTCTAAGTTTTAGACGTTGCTCTTTTTTAATAAGCATCTTTATCTGTGTGTAAAAAAGGGGGGGTGATAACACCCCCCCATAAACGTGGGAACAACTAATTAAGTTTTACCAGAAACGGTAGTAAATAAACGCGGTGATACCGATGATCCCTGCGGTATGAATGTAATCCCATTTATCTAGGCCATCAGCAACCTCTTTTAATGTAGCTTTGTCTAGACTTGAGAAGGTAAGGCCTTTTAATTGCTCTTCACTTGCTTGCTTGGTGAATATACTCACTACAATCATAATGCCGACAACGAGTACGAATAGTAAAATACAGTAGTATAACCAGTTCATTGTGGTAACCCATTCCACTGGTGTACCCACTAGGCTGTCTTTAAATGGCAAAAGTACTAAGCGGAACATACCCATCACAAAACCAGATACTAAACCAACAAATCCCGCTGTAGGTGTAATACGTTTACTACATAAACTAATAAGAATACCGCAGCAATACCTGGCGCGATTAGTGATTGCACGCTTTGTAGATATTCATACAGTACGTCTGCAATCAAGCTCATAATAGGTATCCACAATAAACCTAAAATAACAATTGCAACGGTTGCTAAGCGGCCAACTTTTAACAGATGCTTTTCGCTCGATTCGGGTTTGAATTTTTTATAGAAATCGATAGTAAATAACGTCGCTGATGAGTTAAATAACGACGCTAACGAGCTCATTAATGCGGCCACTAAACCACCAATTACGATGCCTTTGACGCCGGATGGGAGTAACTCGGCAACCAATGTGGGAAACGCTTGGTCCGCACTGTCATAACTAATAACGCCTTTAACTTTTAGTGCATAGGCAATCATGCCCGGTACTAAAAAGATAAAAATAGGTAATAGCTTTAAGTAACCTGCAAACATAGTACCGCGACGAGCTTCTTTAATGCCTTTCGCCGACAGTACCCGTTGTACAATATATTGGTCTGTACACCAGTACCAAAAACCAATGATAAATGAACCAAATACGATCCCCGGCCACGGAAACTCGGTATCTGAGGCACTGCGAATTAAATGCATGTTCATATCGTTTATGCGTTCAACTTCAGACCACCCGCCGACTTTATCCAAACCGACAACTAAGATCACCACAGAGCCAATAATAAGTACTGGCGTTTGTAAAACAGAGGTCCACATGATGGCTTTCATACCCCCGAGTACAGTATAGATACCGGTGATCACTACTAAAGCAATGGCTGAGATCCAGAAGAAATCAATGCCCCAAATGCTTTCAATTCCTAAAATAGTTTTAAACGCGATGCCGCCAGCATAAACAGTCACCGCAACTTTAGTCAGTACATAACTGATCAAGGAAATAACCGATAAAAAAGTGCGTGATTTTGAATTATAGCGGCGCTCTAAAAACTCCGGCATGGTATATACTTTACTGCTCCAGTAAAAAGGCACAAACACCCAACCAAGTAATAAAATAATCCACGATTGCATTTCCCAGTGGGCTAATGCCATTCCCGATTGTGCACCTGCACCAGATAAACCAACGAGGTGTTCTGAGCCAATATTCGAGGCAAAAATTGACGCACCAATAACTAACCAACTCGCATTACGCCCAGCTAAAAAATAATCTGTAGTATCTTCTTCTTTTTGTCTCATCGAGACGACGACAACGGCTAATAACAAGACAAAAAATCCCGCTAACACTAGCCAGTCGAGTGTACTTAATTCGATCATCTTTAATTCCATCTAAGCCCGGAGATCAATCCGGATTATTTGTGTGTATAAAAATATTATAATACAAATGATGTGAATGAAAGAGATTTGTTAAAAATTAGTAATACTTTAAATTTTTATGTTTTCAGCAATTACACAGTTCAAACAGCGGAAAAAAGTATTTACAGTAGCATTGTCAAAGATTTGCCTGATGACGCGGTAAGGTTATAGTAGTATCATAGAATAAGTATTTTTAAAGGAACTGTTTATGGCACGCATTGAAAATTTAAATTTGTCGCAACAGGTAACCAATGAGTTAGGTAAAGCCATTATTAATGGTCATTACACTGCTGAAACGGGTTTACCTACTGAAGCAAAATTATGTGAAGAGTATGGCATTAGTCGTACTGCTATTCGTGAAGCAGTGAAAATGCTTGCTGCAAAAGGGCTTATTTCATCGCGCCCGCGCCAAGGCATTCGGGTTGAACCAGCAAACACATGGAATTTATACGACACCAGCGTATTAAAATGGTTGCTTGATAGTAGCCCGACCTTGTATGTGTTAAAAGAATTTTTACAAGTACGCTTAGCTATTGAACCACAAGCAGCGGCACTTGCAGCAAGACGTGCTGATAAAGGCGCAATTGCAGAGATTGCGATTGCAGTTGAAAAAATGCAAGCGGCGGCTGATGCCTCCGATGGCGAAATCCATGAAAGTGATTTAGCTTTTCATACAGCAATTTTGTTTGCCAGCGGTAATCGTTTTTTCTTTCAATTGCGTGATTTTATTTGTACTGCTCTTAACGTTAGTATTCAGCATACAACACCCGCGAAAGGTAATAAAAAAGCCATTGCGGATGAACACTTTAAAGTGTATCAAGCAATTTTAAATGGTGAGCCTGAGCGCGCTAAAAACATGATGACGTATATGATTGACGAAGCTATGTCATTTATTGAAAAAGAAATAGCTGAAAAAGAGTCACAAAACGAATCGAAATAACCATGTTTTGTTAATGAATTATCTTAATACTTAAGGAAATCATGCCAGTCTCAACATCACACACAACAAGTTATCCAAGTCTCGCTGGTAAAAGTGTTTTTATTACCGGCGGTGCAACAGGGATCGGTGAAGTCATGGTAAAGCGCTTTTGTCAGCAGCATGCAAAAGTAACTTTTATTGATATTGCCAAACAGCAAGGTGAGCAATTGTGTAGCCAGTTAGCTGGCCAGTATCGCTTTGATCCGCAGTATATTTACTGTGATCTTCGTGACATTGAACAATTAAAAGCCGCTATTGAAACAACGGGCAAAACACAAGGTGAGATCAGCGTATTGATCAATAATGCGGCTGACGATACTCGCCACGTTGCCGATACCATGAGTGTTGAATACTGGGATGATAAGTTAGCCGTTAATTTACGGCCATGCTTTTTTTCGGCGCAAGCCGTAGCCCCGCAAATGCAGCGAATTGGTGGTGGTAGCATTATCAATATGGGCTCAGTGAGCTGGCGTATTAAGCAAACGGGCATGCCAGCTTACACCACGGCAAAAGCTGGGATCGAAGGACTAACCCGTTCATTAGCTGCGACTTATGGTAAAGATAATATTCGTATTAACACCTTAGTACCTGGCTGGGTGATGACCGAGCGCCAAATAACGCATTGGTTAACTCCAGATATGATTGAAGATGTTAGACATAATCAATGTATAAATGAAACATTACAGGCCGATGATATTGTCAATGCCGCATTATTTTTAGCCGCAGACGACAGTAAAATGATGACCGCACAATCACTTGTTGTTGATGCTGGTTGGACTTAAAATTCAATAAAAAAATTTACCTAACGCCAATGATATTATAATATTAGGATATTCTTGTCTGTAAATTAGTCAAACCTAGTTAAATAAGGTAGAAACGCGTTGCCCGATATCGTATTAGTTTATTTTATATTAATAATAGGCGCATGCTTGCAATGCGTGATTGGGTTTGGTCTTGGCTTATTGTGCGCACCTATTTTATACTGGCTTATGCCAGAGTTAGTGCCAGGGCCAATGATTTTAAATGCTTTATTACTCACCTCAATTCTTGCCATAAAGCACCGTGGCGCAATAGATCTAAAGCAAACCGGCTATTCAATTTTTGGTGGCGCCGTCGGAGTGTTAATTGCTGCAGCGGTAATGTTGCATGTTGATCCCCATCAGTATCGTATTTTACTCGGTTGTTGTTTACTAATTGCAGTTGCGTTATCACTTACAGGTTGGTCGCCTAAGCTTACCTTTATCTCTAATGTACTGGCATCACTAGCATCTGGTTTTATTGGTACCACCACATCCGCAGGCGGCGCACCGATGGGGCTACTCTATCAAGCGCAAAATAAAGATAAAATTAAAGCTAACTTAAGTATTTTCTTCGTGTTTATTAATTTATTTGGGATCACTGCGCTGCTGCTTACGGGCACCGCTGACTCTAATGACTTACTGCTATTTATTGAATGCTTACCCGCTATTTTAATTGGTTGGGGGCTTTCATACTTGTTAAATAATACAATTAATGAACAAGCCACGCGTATTTTAATTATTGTTGTGGCGACTTTTTCAGGGCTGGCACTGATTTTCTTGCAACGTTAAAATAGCGCAATAAACTCACATGCTGTTTTAAGGTAAATAATGGCGATTAACTCGATTAAAATGATCATTCCTTGCCAATGTTTACTTGGCGAAGGGCCATATTACAGCGCATCGCTAAAGTGTTTATTTTGGGTCGATATTTTAGACAAACTACTTTACCGTTTTGATTGCCAGCAACAAACAGTGTGCCGTTACCCGATGGAGCAGGCTATTTGTTGGATAATGGAAACCACCGAACAGCGTTTAATCGCAGGTTTTGAGCGCGGCATTTATTACCTTGATAACAACACATTCCAACCTAGTGAGCTGTATCCACTGGCTACTCTTGCAGTAAATAACCGTTTAAATGATGCCAAAACCGACCGCAACGGGCATGTGTTTTTCGGCACTATGGATAAACATGAACAACACAATACTGGGGCGTTGTATCGCTTTGGTCAGCAACAAACGCCAACCATTGTTGATAGCAATTATGTGATCAGTAATGGCCCTGCAATAAGTAAAAACGGTCGTATTTTATATTCAACAGAATCATCCACCCGCACTATTTATCAATTTGATTTAAATGAGCAAGGTGAGCTTAGCAATAAGCGAGTATTTGTAAAATTTGACGAGACAATGGGCTTTCCCGATGGTATGACAGTCGATAACGACAATCACTTGTGGGTCGCGTCTTGGAATGGCCACGGCCTTTATCGTTTTTGTGAAAATGGCACTATCGTGCATTTTTATCGACTTCCCGCACCTAGGATCACCAGCCTCACTTTTTTTGGCGATGATCTAACAACCATCGCCGTTACCTCCGCCCGTACTGGCCTAGAACCTGAGATACTAAAACAATACCCCTACAGCGGCGCCGTATTTATTTTACAAGCCGATATACAAGGAATAGCAGAAACGCCTGCCCAGCTGTGTTCATAATCAGCCAAGAGGTCTTTTTCAGTGCAATGATAAAATGTTAGTATTCCCACATATATATTTGCATAAATGAGTTGCTATGAAGACAAACACTACTTTTTTACAAAATGTAAAACAACAAACCACAGCAAAACCAAGCTCAGAGTTAGAGCGTCTGTGGCAACGCATAGAAAAGCACACTAAACGTAACGCTAATTTTGATACTAAAAAGCAAGGTTTATTTATTCAGTTTAAAGAGCAAGTAGAACCGCACGAACAGCATCAAGCACAAATGATTGCACAGCAGATTTGTCATTTGAGCCAATTTATTCCACGCAAAAGCTTAACCGATGAGCAGCGAAATGAGCTTGTGGATTGGATAAATGCAGATTTAGATTACTTAGCAAGCCATCCGTTTACTGGTCACTTAGATATGGAAACAATATCACACACTTTTAAATTTCATTTAGGTAAGCACAATCAAGAAGCGGTAAACGACATCCCATCGTCAGAGCTTAATGTTTTCAGAACCATGCTGCAGCAAGATTTTCCTGGTTTAGAGTTAACAGATGAACAATTAAAGGAAATTACGCTTGATCCTCAACTGCTCTATAAACACCTAGACGAACAAGGTTTTGGTGATACCCAAGAGCCTGACTCAGAAAGCACAGATGATCCCTTTAATGCCGGCGATGCGCAAAGCGATGATGATGAAGATTGGGATGATTTTTTTGACCAATTTGAGCGGTTTGATCGTGATGAAATTAAACAACAAAGAACCGATGCAAAATTAGAAAAGCTATTTAAAAGCTCACAGCTTAACAAAATGTACAAACGCTTAGCGTCAAAATTACACCCCGATAAAGAGCCAGACCCAACTAAAAAAGCCCAAAAGCACGCGCTAATGCAACAACTAAGCGAAGCACGTAAAGCAAAAGATGGCTTTACCTTATTACAGCTTTATATTACGCATTTTGACGATGATGTGGACTTTGATGAAGAAACCAAAGCAAACCTAGTACCATTACTGCAAAATAAAATAGCCGAGCTAAATGCGCTTCATCGCAGGCAAAAAGAAGGCAACGATGAACATACACTCGTATGGCGTAAATTTAACGGCCGTAGTAAAGCACAGATCAAAGAAAATTTTGCAGATCATATAGCAGCTTTAAATAATGAATGCGATGAAATTACTGAACGCTTAAGCTATTGCACAACAGTAAAAGTACTCAAAGAAGAACTAAACGATCGGATTTTAGATAAACGCCATATGCCCATGTCATTAGAGGCTGCGTTCGAAAGTATGTTTAACCTTTGATCTAAAACAAGTCATTCAAGCAGAAAAGGAATTCAGCTTGTAATCAATGGTTTTTCTGATAACTTGGAATAACAATAAAAAATAATAGTGCAGGGAACGCATGGTTGAAACAACCGATCAAAATAGCCAGCCACTTAACTACAATATCCAACAACGGTTTCATTTTATAGAGCTCATTATTCAATGGGAAGGACGCCTGACAACCAATCATTTACAGCAACATTTTGGTATAAGCCGCTCTAATGCATCCCAGCTAATTCAAGATTATTTAGCGCTCAACCCACACAGTTTAATTTACAACAACTCGCTAAAAGGGTATCAAACAAGCGTAAGATTAACTCATAAAGGAATCGATAATGGAACAGTTCTCACCATCGGATATGAAAACCATATTGCACTCCAAACGAGCCAATATGTATTACCTCGAATATTGTCGTATTTTGGTGAAAGATGGCCGAGTGGAATATGTTACTGATGAAGGGAAGCAATCTCTTTATTGGAATATCCCGATTGCCAACACAACTTGTCTTCTTCTAGGAAATGGTACATCGATTACTCAAGCCGCTGTCCGAGAGTTAGCAAAATCCGGTGTACTGATCGGTTTTTGTGGTGGCGGTGGAGCACCTCTGTTTTCCAGCAATGAAGTCGATTTTGATGTGTCTTTTTTTAGCCCGCAAAGTGAATATCGCCCTGTTGAATATCTTCAATCTTGGGTGTCGTTTTGGTTTGATGAAGAGAAACGCCTAGCAGCCGCCAAGCAAATTCAAACCCTTCGGATTGAATACACGAGACAACAGTGGGCGAACAATTCAGCCCTAAAAGACGCTGGTATTGTAATTAGCATAGCAGACCTGAATAAAGCCTTGGATGGCTTTGAACAAGCGGTTGCGAAAGTATCCCATACTCAAGAGCTCATGCTAGCCGAAGCAAGGCTAACCAAAACCCTCTATAAAATTATTTGTGCTGTCACAGGCTATAACGACTTCAAGCGTGTGAAGCAGGGTGCTGGTGTGGATCTTGCCAATCGCTTTTTAGATCATGGTAACTACCTTGCCTATGGCTTAGGCGCTACCGCCACTTGGGTATTAGGTTTACCTCACGGGTTATCAGTGCTTCACGGTAAAACCCGTCGTGGTGGCTTAGTGTTTGATGCCGCAGATTTAGTAAAAGACGGCATCATTCTCCCACAAGCGTTTATTAGCGCCATGAATGGCGACAGCGAACAAGAATTTCGCCAAGCTTGTATCACTAACATTCGTCGGTGTGAATCCCTCGATTATATGATCGACAGTCTCAAGCAAATCAGTGAAATGCTTGGGGAAAAGCAATGAACATCCTTCTCGTCTCCCAATGCTCTAAAAAAGCCTTAAAAGAAACTCGCCGCGTCATTGATCAGTTTGCAGAGCGAACAGGTGATCGAACATGGCAAACCGCAATAACGGAACAAGGCCTAACAACGTTACGTAAATTACTCAAAAAAACGGCACGTCGAAATACGTCTGTGGCGTGCCATTGGATTCGTGGTCGTAACAGAACAGAATTGAAATGGTTGGTGGGCAACCCTCGTCGTTTTAATGAATGGGGAAGTGTGCCAACTAATGTCACAGGGCGAGATATTTTGCGTTCTGGCGATGAAAACACATGGCAAACAGCGGAAGACATCCGAGTGCTGGCTGGTATCGCAGCGTTGTTTCATGATTTTGGTAAAGCTAATAAAGCCTTTCAAGACAAGCTCAACCCTAAAAAGAAAACGCAAAGCTACGAACCGTATCGCCATGAATGGGTATCTGTACGATTATTTGAAGCTTTCGTGCTGCACGCGATTGAAGGTGTGGAGAAAAGTAAGCAAGACGCAACATGGTTAACCTTGTTAGGTAACTTGCCGGACGACATTGAAAGCAAAGTGATGGCGAACATTAAAAAAGACGGAATCGATACAAAAATCTATTCGCCATTATGTTTGCTTCCACCTGTTGCCAAAGCCGTAGCTTGGCTGATTCTATCCCACCATAAATTGCCAGAGCCTTTAGATAACAATACCGATTATGTAAAGTATCCAGAGTTATTAATGGATGATTATATCGATGCAGGCTGGAACTCCCCGCAATGCAGCAATAAAGATTGGAAGCCTACTGAAATAGAAGCGGTTTGGAATTTTTCAAAAGGCTCGCCATTTTGCAGTAAGGTTTGGCGTGAGCGTGTTAGTCGCATCGCATCGCAAGGTGTCAAGCGTACGCAGTTACTTATGCAAGATTGGCTGAACCAACCATTTTCATTGCATCTCGCCCGACTTAGCTTGATGTTGGGCGATCACTATTATTCCTCACAAAAGTCCATTGGCCCTAAGAATTCATGGCATGACAACAAAGGTTACAAAGGTGTTTATGCCAACACATGGCGCGAGCGAGGCAGTCGTGACAATGGAAACTACAATCAAACCTTAGATGAACACCTGATTGGTGTCTACCGTCATAGTCATCAGATCGTACGGTCTTTGTCCTCGTTAAAAGAATCCTTACCTGTCATCACTCGACATCCCGAATTGAAAAAGCGCACGCTAGACAGTCGTTTCGCTTGGCAAAATAAAGCCTACGAATTAGCGGTCAGTGTTAGAGATAAAGCAAAACAGCATGGTTTTTTTGGGGTGAATGTCGCGTCCACTGGCAAAGGCAAAACCTTTGCCAACGCGCGTATTATGTATGGCCTTGCGGATGATAGAAAAGGGTGCCGATTCAGTGTGGCGCTTGGGTTACGTACATTGACCCTACAAACCGGTGATGCCTTTAAAGAGTTATTACGACTCGACGACGAAGATTTAGCGGTTCTCATTGGCTCCAAAGCCGTGAAAGATTTGCATGAGCAAGCGAAAACCAAGCGGGTGCTAGAAGAAGAAAGCCAACAGGAAGCCTTGTTAGGGTCAGAATCTGCCAATGATTTTAGCGATCAAGACAGCTACGTCAGCTACGAAGGTATGTTAGGCGACGGGCCGTTATCGCGTTGGTTAGAAAACTCGCCCAAAAATAACAAGTTGGTGAATGCGCCCGTGTTGGTAAGTACCATCGATCACCTAATGCCATCGACCGAAGGCAGCCGAGGCGGCAAACAAATAGCGCCCATGCTGCGCTTGCTAACCTCTGATTTAGTGTTGGATGAACCCGATGACTTTGGTTTGGAAGATTTACCTGCTTTGTGCCGATTGGTGAATTGGGCAGGCATGTTAGGATCGAATGTATTGCTTTCATCAGCGACATTACCGCCCGATTTGATCAATGCGTTATTCGCCGCGTATCTTGCTGGCCGCAAACATTACGAAGCCGCTGTCAGTGTGAATCCCAGCCAAACGCCTAATGTGGTCTGTGCTTGGTTTGATGAATTTCGCAGTGATTCCATTCAAGCCAGTGAATGTTCTGCCTTTTCTGAACAGCATCAACAGCTCATGGCAAAGCGTGCTGAAAAATTGCTTGCGCAATCTATTAAGCGGCGTGTCGAATTAATCGAATGTAATAGCGATGGCGACGAGCCTAGTGCTATTCAAACCGTGTCGAACCGTATTCATCAAAGCATTCTGGCACTTCATCATGCTCACAATCACTCGCACCCAAGTTTGTCTGCCAAAGCCAGTTTTGGCCTAGTGCGAATGGCCAACATCAACCCCTTGGTGGCCGTTGCAAAAAGTTTGATAAATACACCAAGTCCAAAAGGGGTTCAGATCCATTATTGTGTTTACCATAGTCAATTTCTTTTATTGCAGCGCTCCGCCATTGAACACATGCTTGATAGCGTATTAAACCGAAAAGATCCAAACACCATTTGGGCGCAGCCTAGCGTAAGTGCTGCGCTGAAAGCTCACCCAAATGATCAGCATATTTTTGTTGTGCTTGGTAGTCCAGTAACTGAAGTGGGCAGGGATCATTCCTACGATTGGGCCGTAGTGGAGCCTTCGTCAATTCGTTCCCTGATCCAACTAGCAGGACGAGTATTGCGACATTCAGACACTACAGTGGAAACGGCTAATATTCACTTGCTTAATCAAAATGTTCGCGCAATGAAAAATGAAAAAGCCGCCTACACAAGGCCAGGTTTTGAAAGCGCAGCGCTCTTGTTAGAGAGTCATAAACTACAAGATGTATTAGCGGCTAATGAATATCAAACTATCAATGCCTTACCACGGATCCAAAAGCGTGACGAGCTAATGCCAACCAAGCGCTTTGTGGATTTAGAGCATGCGGCGCTGCATTCTCAGCTGTGGGGAAAAGGTAAAGAGAACGGCGAAGCCTTTGCCAGCTTATGGTGGGACAAGCCCTGCCATTGGACTAATCATCTACAGCGCAAATTGCCATTTCGTCGTCATACGGCAGATGAATCCTATTGCTTCTATCTGGAAGAAGAATACGACGAACCCACTATCCATCGCTGGCACGACAACGGCGAATTAAAAGCCGACGACAAACAAAGTTTTCAGCGCGACCAAGCGCCGACTTTCGCCACAGGCGTGCATAACTGGGCGAAACAGTTTGATTATCAAAGTGCATTAATTGCTTTAGCGGATGAACTCAATAAAGAACTTAGCGAGGCCTCCATGCAATTTGGCGCGATTCGGCTACGAAAGAGTAGTGAGAACGATGTATGGCAACAGAGTAGTGTACTAGGTTTCTACAAACCTTCTTATTAGAAGGTTTGTAGAGCCGCTTATTCAGCGGTGTAGCTATAATTTACAAGAAAAGCCTTGTCTTTAATTTCTGAGCTGCTTTTCAGCAGTGTCAGAGATTGTAAGCTAAATATTTTAAAAAGTGAAAATTAAATTAATAAAAGTCTTGTTTTTAAGGTTGGTTATTTTTGTCTTTGTACATATATTATCCAATATTATGTTGGGTAATATATGTTTGATTTTGAGAGCGAAGAAGTAAAGAAGAAAACGACGGTAAAACGGGCAATAAGAAAATCAAGCGAAAGAAAAGAAAGGTCTTCCGTTTTAGTATTCAGGAAGATGTAACAGGAATGGTTATTTACTCAGCGTTTGTTGTACTGGGTGGAACGGTACTCGATTGGTTTGATCAGGTAAGTAACGTGTTTATTTAGATAATTTCTATAGTGAATAGCAGGAGGCGAGGTGGCAGATTTATCTGAAAAGATCCGCGATTACATCGACAGTCGCAAACGGGATCGGTTAGACAAGTTCGATAAAGACACGCAAAAAGGCGTGCAAGCGGCAGCGGCTGAAAATGTCGCTGCTTACGAAATGGAACGAGCGGCCGTGAGAGTGAGTGAAGAGGATCGCTTTAAGCCAGTAAATTGGCTCAGTGATGCCGCCAATCGAGCGAAGCAATTACAGCTAGTCACTCATGCGCTGAAATTCACGCATTCCGATGCCAAAGGCACAAGTCTGTTCGCACAGAGAAAGTCCTTATCTGAGTTGCCATTCATTTCTACATCAGCGATAGAAAGTCCAAAAATTGATGTAGTAGGCAATGCGGCTGCATTGGATGTGGGAAAACTACTTTTACTTGAACAGGACGATGGTAAATTGCTGGTGAACTTTATCCAGCAAGAGGATATGTCGCCTTTTGAGTCGTTCGCACAATCCAAAGAGCAATTGGCTGACTGGCTAGCGGGCTTTAAGTTGGCCGTGACGGCTAAAGATCCAAGCTCTCATAAATTGGGTAAGCAGCTCTATTGGCCGATTGACGGTGATTATCATCTACTTCTACCACTTTATGCTACCTCGCTTTCCCAAGAGATTTTTGAACGTGTACAACATGCGCGTTTCTCAGAAGAACAAAAAGAAGCGCGGGCAGCACGTCGAAACGAAAAAGAGTCTGACCTTGCCACGATTGAGTTTCAAAATATCGCTGTGCAAGCGTTTGGCGGGACGAAACCGCAAAACATCAGTCAACTTAACTCTGGCCGTGGTGGCCGCTCTTTCTTATTAAGCAGTGCTCCGCCAACATGGCAAAGCCAAGAAAAGCCACCGTTAAAAGTAAAATCTATTTTCCGAGGGCCGTTCTCTCGTAAGGTGTATGGGCATCTTATTGGTTTGAGAAAGTTCTTAGTTGCCAACTTATATAAACGCAGTGTTTGGGAAATACGCGAAGAACGAGCGCGCCGTATTGACAACATTGTCGATCAGCTGGTGGCTTATGGGGCAAGTGTTCGGTCTTTTCCTGCGGGTTGGTTGTAATGGTCTAATGAAACTGGACAGGTTTATAGCGTAAAATGAGCTAAACCCAAAAGGTATCACTATGACCAGAAAATCAAAAGTAACACTCAGTGCACAACAAAAACTTGAATATGCCAAATT
>NZ_JACJEZ010000159.1:0-566 GCF_014164365.1 Pseudoalteromonas sp. SG43-6 | reverse complement strand
TGGCAGGTTTACGACACACAGTTAAGTGAATTAGCCGCAGATTTAATGAAGGATATTTGCAGTCGGGAGCAAATAAAGCGCGAGCAAGTCACGTTGCACTCAGATAATGGTAGCCCAATGAAAGGCGCGACATTACTGGCAACATTACAGGAGTTAGGGATTGTGCCATCATTTAGTCGACCGTCAGTAAGTAATGACAATCCATACTCTGAGTCGTTATTTAAAACGTTAAAGTATCGCCCAGAATACCCAGAAAAGGCATTTGAAGATATAAGCGCAGCAAGAGAATGGGTAAGTGGGTTCGTTGATTGGTACAATAATGAGCACCTACACAGTGGTATAAAATTTGTGACGCCAAATCAACGTCATTTAGGTTTAGATAAAGAGATATTAGCCAAGCGTCAGCAGGTAAACGACGCAGCTAAATTGAATAACCCAAGTCGTTGGTCAGGAAAGTCACGAGATTGGTCAATGATAAACGAAGTAAATTTGAATCCTGAGAAAAAAGAAGAAATGCGGGCGGCATAAAATTTAACTTGAGGCGACAACTAACTTGAAAAACTCCG
>NZ_JACJEZ010000158.1:0-567 GCF_014164365.1 Pseudoalteromonas sp. SG43-6 | reverse complement strand
CACGGCTACCGTGCTCGCAAGAGTTTACTGCATGTGCTTTGGGAGCAAGAGCAATGGCTCGAAAAGTACTTGTTAAGTGACGAAGCTCCTGTAAGCGATGCTCAAGCAAATACTGAACCTTCTGTATCAGAGTAAATTGAAAGCGCGGTTTATGCCGCGCTTGTTAATTTAATTATATGGGGAAGAAGACCCACCCTTAATCTCACGGCACCTTCCCGATGCAAAGCGAGCGTATGTACGCTGCGCTAAAAGGTTTAGGTAAAGAAGCGCGTTTAGTGATGCTACCTTACGAAGCCCATGGTTATCGTGCCCGTAAAAGCTTATTACATATTTTATGGGAACAAGAGCAGTGGCTGGATAAATACTTGTTAACTGACGAAGCTCCCAGGGCAAGATCACGAACTTTACCTTGACTTAAAAGTATGATCTTATACTCCTTTTTAAGGAGCCCCCATGCCTGATATTCAACTATTTAAATATTTCGAATCAATTGACGACCCTCGCCAGCAGGGTAAAGTTGTCCATAAACTTTTTGATATCATATTCTTAGCTGTCAGCGCTGTCATA
>NZ_JACJEZ010000157.1:0-573 GCF_014164365.1 Pseudoalteromonas sp. SG43-6 | reverse complement strand
AACATCATCACATTGAGATAATGCTTTTTCAACCGCTTGAACTTTAAATTCTTGTGTAAATCGACGTCTCATTTTTATCTGCCTCTATTAAAAGTTAGAGGCGACAACTATCCTGACACAGGGGGGTGGTGAATTAATCATTTAAACAATTTGCACCACAGAGGACACCGAGGCGCTTCGCGCAACACAGAGAAAGTAAGGTTAAGCCGAACCCTATTACCTTCCTTTAACTCTTTGTGAATGAAAAACTTAAAATATTTTTCACAAAGAGAAGACATTTGAGTCACGCGGCATAAAGCCCCGACTACGCAAATCCAAACACCAATGCCAACCCGTAGGCGGAATTACTTGACCAAGGTACCTCGCGCAATTTTAAATTCACCAGTTAGACATAGAGTTGTGAAAAACCTTTCGCGGTGGCAAGCCACTCGCCTACAAGTTATTAAGTACCAAAGTAACTTTAAACTCCCGTAGGCGTTAAGCTTGCTGACGCGCGTCTCTTAACCTCTTTGCGAATGAATAACTAAAAATATTTTGCACAAAGAGAAGACATTAGAATATTTTTAACAGCGC
>NZ_JACJEZ010000156.1:0-581 GCF_014164365.1 Pseudoalteromonas sp. SG43-6 | reverse complement strand
AAGCAACTCGCCTACAAGTAATTAATTAAACACCAGAATACAATTTAACACCGTAGGCGTTAAGCTTGCTGACGCAAAAACACCACACCACATTTTGAAACGCGGTGGCAAGCCACTCGCCTACAAGTAATTAATTAGACATCAAAGTAAATTTAACACCGAGACAAACTTTAACACCCGTAGGCGTTAAGCTTGCTGACGCACAAATACCACACCAAATTTTGAATATCGCGATGGCAAGCCACTCGCCTACAAGTAATTAATTAGACACCAGAGTAAACTTTAACACCGTAGGCGTTAAGCTTGCTGACGCGTGTTTATTAACATCTTTATCTTCTCGCCTAAGGTAAAATGTAAAAACGTAGGAAATGGCTTTAGGCCTGTTCGCGGTGGCAAGCCACTCGCCTACAAGTAATTAATTAAACACCAGAGTAAAATTTAACACCGTAGGCGTTAAGCTTGCTGACGCAAAAACACCACACCACATTTTGAAACGCGGTGGCAAGCAACTCGCCTACAAGTAATTAATTAAACACCAGAATACAATTTAA
Source organism: Pseudoalteromonas sp. SG43-6 (assembly GCF_014164365.1). NCBI lineage: Bacteria > Pseudomonadati > Pseudomonadota > Gammaproteobacteria > Alteromonadales > Pseudoalteromonadaceae > Pseudoalteromonas > Pseudoalteromonas sp. SG43-6. The sequence continues at coordinate 30 of NZ_JACJEZ010000156.1, read as the reverse complement.
CACCGTAGGCGTTAAGCTTGCTGACGCAAA
>NZ_JACJEZ010000155.1:0-585 GCF_014164365.1 Pseudoalteromonas sp. SG43-6 | reverse complement strand
AGAGCATTGAAGGCAGTACGTGCAAATGAAGTATACACTTGGGATATCACCTATTTACCAACGAGCGTAAAAGGGCAATTTTTATACTTATATTTAGTGATGGACATTTTTAGTCGAAAGGTTGTCGGTTGGCAAATTCACGACATACAATTAAGTGAATTAGCCGCAGATTTAATGAAGGATATTTGCAGTCGAGAGCAAATAAAGCGAGAGCAAATTACATTGCACTCAGATAATGGCAGCCCAATGAAAGGCGCGACATTGTTGGCAACATTACAGGAGTTAGGGATTGTGCCATCATTTAGTCGACCGTCAGTAAGTAATGACAATCCATACTCTGAGTCGTTATTTAAAACGTTAAAATATCGCTCAGACTACCCAGAAAAGCCATTTGCAGAAATAAGCACAGCAAGAAAATGGGTGGCAGGGTTTGTAGATTGGTACAATAACGAGCATTTGAACAGCGGTATAAAATTTGTCACGCCAAATCAGCGTCACTTAGGTTTAGATAAAGAAATATTAGCCAAGCGCCAGCAGGTAAACGATGCGGCTAGATTGAATAACCCTGGTCGTTGGTCAGGAAAA
>NZ_JACJEZ010000154.1:0-592 GCF_014164365.1 Pseudoalteromonas sp. SG43-6 | reverse complement strand
ATTTGGCATATTCAAGTTTTTGTTGTGCACTGAGTGTTACTTTTGATTTTCTGGTCATAGTGATACCTTTTGGGTTTAGCTCATTTTACGCTATAAACCTGTCCAGTTTCATTAGACCATTACAGGTTTGATTTGGGCTATAGCCTAGCATTCGCCCTCTTTCAGAGAGCAAGTGCAGGTTTTTCCTTGCTCTAGAGCCAATAACATAGAGAAGCTTCTTAGCACTATCTTCTGATGAGTCATTAAAATTAGGAACTAACCCCTCAAGTAAACCGAAGGATATAACTGCGTCATATTCACCAACTTTAACCCCGTGGATAGTAGAAACTTTTATTCCACTTCTCGGCTTAAAAGCTCTTCGAAATGCCTCTATATCTGTAGCAAATTCCTCGCTATCTCTGCGGAGCCTGTCTATGCGATCTTCTGTACTACTCAAAAAAGATTCATAGTGTTCTTGCAACATTGGATAACCCCCTGTGTCAGGATAGTTGTCGCCTCTAACTTTTAATAGAGGCAGATAAAAATGAGACGTCGATTTACACAAGAATTTAAAGTTCAAGCGGTTGAAAAAGCATTATCTCAATGTGATGAT
>NZ_JACJEZ010000153.1:0-602 GCF_014164365.1 Pseudoalteromonas sp. SG43-6 | reverse complement strand
TGCTCGTCAACAGGTAAAATTGATTACATGGTCGCAGGTGTCGGCACCGAAAATGGCAATGCAATTTGGGGGCGCTCTGTGGTATTTGATGATGAGTGGGGTATTCCTTCCGGTGCAATAGAATGTTGTTACGCACAAGCTGGTGGTACTGTGAGTGTTTACAATCAAAAATTCCCAGAAAAAGTAGCCGTTGAATGGTTAGATAAGTCAGAAAATAGAATTTACTTTGGTGAAGTGGCAATAGACAAAAAAGGTTATAGGTTAGCTAAAAATTTACCTTCATACACAGCGCACACAGGTAAGGTTTTTAAAGATGTAAAACCGTATTTAATAGTCGGTATGGGTGAGTCAGGTGAAATCAAAGTTTGGTTATCTAATACCCGTTCAGCGGGATTTACAGGCCGTGTATTACACGAACTAGGCTCTGGGCAAGCACAGTGGCGTGAGAATAAATGACCAGTTTTAAACGCCTTTTTACAATCAGCCAGAACAAGATGAAAAGAGTGAGCAATGGCAATCACAACTAATAAATGGATATAGATTATGGACAAGCTCATAAAATTACTTATCACACTCGCTTTAATATTATTCGCTGTAGGATG
>NZ_JACJEZ010000152.1:0-606 GCF_014164365.1 Pseudoalteromonas sp. SG43-6 | reverse complement strand
GTTTAGAAGAAAGACTCAGCGCGATTATTGACTGTGGCCATTTAGATGAAGCAGCGATTAATGAATACTGTCGTAGTAAAGGGCTTTATCCGCATCATATTAAGCAGTGGAAGCACGACTTTGCCCAAGGACCTACAACGAAACTAGCTAAATCAGACAGTAAACAGTTAAAGCAAGAAATAAAACAGCTGCAAAAAGAGCTTAATCGTAAAGATAAAGCCTTAGCTGAAACAGCGGCATTACTTGTTCTCAAAAAAAAAGCGGATGCCATTTGGGGTTTCAACGAGGACGATTAACGACGTCGACTGAGCGACATGAATTGATAAAGCTCATTACAGAAGCGCAGGATTCAGGGGCAAGGCAGAAGCCAGTGTGCGAATTACTTGGGCTAACGGCAAGAACGGTTCAGCGCTGGATGGCCGAAGATAAGATGGTAGACAAGCGAACTTGTACGGCAAAGCGGCCGCCCAATCAACTCACTGAGTTAGAGCGACAGCGTATTATCAAAACAGTCAATTCAGCTGAGTATGGGCATTTACCGCCGAGCAAAATAGTGCCCAAGTTGCTTGATAAAGGGGTATGGATAGCATCCGAGAGTTCGTTTTA
>NZ_JACJEZ010000151.1:0-607 GCF_014164365.1 Pseudoalteromonas sp. SG43-6 | reverse complement strand
CCGCAGCCCACAACGAACTACTATTTGATGATGACGACAATGAGCCAAAAGTTATTTTACAAACCCTTGCCAGTGAACATTACTTTGAGCTAAACGCCAAACAGTCTGGCCGCCAATTCATAGAATGGATAAGCCAACTTGGGACGATAAACTTACACGCCGGGCGCGATTTATGCCTAGAAACCGAGCAAAACAATGTACAGTTTGTGATAAAGAACAATCAATTTATTGATGTTAAAAATGCAGTAACGCAGCAAACTAACAACGGCAATATCAATTACCAAAGTGCCGGCAACAACGCGTTCACAGGTAAAAAAATCGATGTAAAAGCTGACCAAGAGCTGTCATTAATTTCGGGGCGTGCGGTTAAAATAAACGCGCAAAGTGATATTTTACTAAAGACTAATAACAGTGATTTAAAGCTCAACGTACCAAATGGTTCAACGTTTTTACAAACTAGTAAGTCAATTAACATCACAGGCTCTGGGCAAGGCGATTTAATCATTCATAACGCCGGCGGCGAAATTAAACTCGATAGCCAAGGCAACGCCACCATCATCGCTACCAATATACTCACCCTCGACAGCAACATTGTCACCTTTGATGG
>NZ_JACJEZ010000150.1:0-673 GCF_014164365.1 Pseudoalteromonas sp. SG43-6 | reverse complement strand
TCTTTAAAAACCTTACCTGTATGCGCTGTGTATGAAGGTAAATTTTTAGCTAACCTATAACCATTTTTATCTATTGCCACTTCACCAAAGTAAATTCTATTTTCTGACTTATCTAACCATTCAACGGCTACTTTTTCTGGGAATTTTTTATCGTAAACACTTACCGTACCACCAGCTTGTGCGTAACAGCATTCTATTGCACCGGAAGGGATCCCCCACTCATCATCAAATACTATTGAGCGGCCCCAAATTGCATTGCCATTTTTGGTGCCGACACCTGCAACCATGTAATCAATTGTTCCTGTTGACGAGCAACCTATTACAAATAATGTTAAAGCAAGTGTGATGAGTGATTTTATGAGCTTGTCCATAATCTATATCCATTTATTAATTGTGATTGCCATTGCTCACTCTTTTCATCTTGTTCTGGCTGGTTGTAAAAAGGCGTTTAAAACTGGTCATTTATTCTCACGCCACTGTGCTTGCCCAGAGCCAAGCTCGTGTAATACACGGCCTGTTCTATTTCTGTCAGATCGTGCATTTGATAGCCATACTTTTATCTCGCCACTATCCCCCATGCCAACAATTAAATAAGGCCTGATATTTTCTTCTACTTCTCCTGTGCTTATCCATGCATAAGCAGGTAAATTTTTAGCTAATTTATAACCATTTT